>DBCA01000018.1 GCA_002292805.1 Caryophanales bacterium UBA970 | reverse complement strand
CTTCTCCGTTATGTGTCAAAGTCTTATCTACTTATGTTGAATACTTATCATTTTTTTGTAATCTTTAATGATAAATTGATAATAGTCAAGGACTTTTTCCCCATGGATGAGGCTAGAGAATTGCTTGGATGTTATCAATGAAGCTTGTTTGTATATATCAAGCTTTTTATTATCAGATAACAAACCAATCGCTTGTTTAACCACTTCTTCATCTATTTTGCTTGTGACCCCATTGACCTGATGTTTCATCATGATGTCATAAGCATCATCCTTGATACAAGCAATCGCTAATCCTGACAGCAAGGCTTCAATCATGGTCATCGGCATCACTTCCGAAATCGAAAGAGTAATGAATAAATCACTGATCAGATAATATTGATTCACTTCAGTCCATAAAATAAACCCGGTGAAGATGATTTGATTGGTTAAGCCGTGTTCTAAGGAAAGTTGCTTAAGTTTTTCTAAGTCGCTACCATCCCCCACGATAATAATCTTCAGGGAACGATCGATTTTAAAATAAGGGATCAATAAAGTAATGAGTTCAAAGACCCTTTTTTCTGGACCGATTCGACCAACAAAGATCATGATTTTATCATCACGCTGGAATCCATATTTTTTCCGTTGAGTCATCCATTCATCCTTGGAAGGCAATTGATTGATAAAATGCGAACTGTCGATGCCATTAGGGATAATTCGATAAGTAGATTGAGGATTAGTCAATGGGCCATAATACGTCAATGCTTTTTTCGATGGATAGATAAGGTATCGATAAGGTTTTAAAAAATTTCGGATGATCGATTGCATCTTGATCCATTTAAAGAACAAACCCTTCCAAGCATAATGTTGATAATATTCCCATAAGGTATGGGTGGTATGAACCAAAGGAATATTCAACTTTTTCGCAAGGCGTTTGGCGTGATAAGCAAGACTAAATTCAGAATGCGTATGAATGATATCTAAATGTAGATCTTTGGCAAGGTTATAAATTTTTTTAAAATTAACAATCGCTAACCGGACTTCAGTTTCTTTTGAAACCGGAATGGAAGGAAAACGATAAACGTGATCAAGGGTGGGTGCATCTTTGGCGGAAGCGGTAAAAACATAGACCTGATGTCCTAAGGCTTCTAGATTTTCCTTGAGTTGAACCACTGACGTGACGACGCCATTTTTAACGGGGATATACCCATCGACAAAGATTCCTACGTTCACCATCTTATTTTATTCAATACCCATCCATAAAGCAAACAACCCATGACTTCCTATCAAACCACTTAAACCCTTTGATATCGCGACTTGATGATAGCAAACAAGGCAAATAGACCGACGAGTCCTAAAGAAATCAGGATGAGTGTATGGATGGGAAAAGGTGAGGGATTCGGATTGATCAGCCCATTGGCCCCTGGGACCCTTGCTGCTAAATAATTGTAACGACCCACCGCTTCGCGCAAGGTTGAGGTATCCAGTCGACCACGCTCATTGATGCCTTGAAAACTTGTGTTGGGCTCATCAAACAAAATGGCTTGGCTACGGGGATCCATGAATTGGTATTCTTTTTCTAAAGCCCGGAACGCTTCTTCAACTCTTCCTGCTGCATTCATGCCGGCACCAAACATGACATAATGCGCCCATGCTTTTGCTTGAATCAATGGGGTGACCGTTGGTTGAAATAAAGCATGACTTGGCACATCAACTTCATTAGGAGTTGCAACCCATGAGGAAGATGTATACGTTGCTTCTGGGTTTATGACATAGGGAAGACGTTGAAAGGCATGGGTTGAAAGATCCGCGTCTTGATTGAAGACTTGCATGACCTCGGTGATCTCAATGTGATCGATGGCGAGTAACGAGGCTTCTTTAAGGGAAATTTGTTGAACAGGAAATAAGACGACCACGCCATCATCACCGATGACATTGATCGTTGATACGCCATCCACCAAGGGAATTCTTTTTTCTGCCATGGAAGGAATGGATAACCCAATCTCAAAACCATAAAAGGTATCATTGATGACAAGGCCATAATCATCCAAACTCAAGGAAGATAAGGTTGGGTTAAATAGACTGACAAAATGGTGAGTATCGTTCACCGCAAAAGAACTGATGAACGGTTTTTGTCCAACCAGGGGATCAATGATCACCCCATCGTTGGTCATGGTCACCGTGAAAGTGTATTCGATGGTGTCGTGAATGATTGAAATCGAGGTCGTCCCGAGCATCAATGGATCAATCTGGTCGATGGCTTGAAATAACGCTTGATCTTGAAAAGGAAAATCACTGAGAGGAATCTCGGTTCCCAATGGATAAATCAAATCAAATTCAGTTTGAATAGGGTTCTGAAGGGTTGATAGCAAAACCAGCGGCAGCATCCATCCATGCATGATTCTATTGTAATCGAATCTAAAGCACATTTCATCGGCAAAACTTTTCCTATAGGAAATCGGTTGCCTCATCTATAATTAAAGTATGAAAAAAATAACCTATGTCGTCTTTGCGACCCTTCTTTTGTCATGCACACCTAATTCAACGAACTCCGGTGGAAGTCTCACCCCCACCAATGTGGAATCTGTCTTGGGACTTGATGATGTCACCACGATCCTAGGTCATCACTTCAACCCCCTCAAAGGCGTTCAAGTCATCACCGACACCGGTGAAGATTATGCGAACCGTTTACAAATCTCTGGCCACGTGGATTATTCCTTTCCTGGGGTTTATCCATTAACCTATCGAATCAATACCGATTCATTAACGTATCAAAAAACAAGAAATGTCACCGTTGCAATGGGAACTTACGTCCCACCTACCAACCCTAAATCCTATATCTCGACACCCTTTGCTAGCTTAGGTGAAGGCTCGTATCGTACGGGCAGTGCCACCAACATCACCCATCCAATCAATCCAAATTTTATGGAACTCGACCTTCTTGATCGACCGGTTCCTACCAACCAATGGTGGACTGCTTTAGCGATGTCGAACTATGGCAATAGCAATGGCATCTACAACAACCCCCTTCGTTCTTCTTTTTCAAACGCTGGGGTGGAAGTCACCCAATCGGGAGAAGGCTTTACCCAATTTTGGAACCCCGAAGGTAATCAAACCATCGCCCAATTCTCGTTAGCTTTAAAAGATTTCAACATCAAACCTTCGAGCTTAAGTTCAAGTTATCAAACGCGCGTCATCGATTATTCCAATAACACGGTGAAAGTGGCGATGCGAAACCAAGGCAGTAGCTTAGATCACATGGTGGTGACGTATAACCAAGGATCGCCATACATCTTTGC
>DBCA01000039.1 GCA_002292805.1 Caryophanales bacterium UBA970 | reverse complement strand
ACCCCAAAGCGATGTTGTTCATCAATCACCGCAAGACCTAAGGAAAAGAACTCGGTGTCTTGAGAAAATAGGGCATGGGTACCAATCAGAATATCAATCGTGCCATTGAGCAAAGATTCTTTGATTGCTTTTTTCTCCACACTGGATAATCCGCCCACGAGTAAACCAATCGTCAACCCTTGCTTACCTAATAATGCTTGAAGCGTTTGAAAATGTTGTTTGGCCAAAGCATCAGTAGGTGCCATCAACGCCCCTTGGTTTTTTCTTAAGGCATTCGCGTAAAGTGCTAACGCGGCAACCACCGTTTTTCCACTGCCGACATCGCCTTGAAGCAATCGATACATGCGTTTGTCACCATTCAAATCATTGACGATGTCATCCACCGCTTGCAGTTGATCCCGGGTTAAGGCATAAGGAAGTTTTTCAATCATGTCAACAACGGACCCTGTTGGAATCGTTGAATGATGTTCTTTGATGGTCGCTTCATTGGTCTGACGAATCGCCATCATCGTCTTCGTAAAGACATACGCTTCTTCATGTTTGAAAATCATCATCGCCTCTTCCACGTCTTCTATTCGTTGGGGAAGATGAATGGTTTGGATTGCTTGTTTTTTATCATGATGAGGTAAGGTGGCGAGTAAGCTAGAAGGTAACGTCAGCGGAAAAGATAAATCCGCTAACATCGATAACCCTTTTTTCACCAACCGTGTAAACACAAAATTCTCAATCGTGCTTGGAAGGCGATAAATCGGTTTAAGTTTAGGACCGTCACTGAGTTCACCTTTGAACGCATTGATAAGATTCACCACTTGGCGGTTGGCATCATATTTACCAATCACGGTGATGGTTTCATTGGGAACAATCATCTTTGAAAGAAACGGACGATTAAAGGCAATCACATGCATGAGATGACCGTGTTGGTCTTTGATGGTGAACCTTGTGGTGACAAAATGCCCGCGACGAAACACATTCGCCTGACTCGTGATCTTGCCATGTAAGACCAACCGTTGTTGATCATGATACAAAGCATTGATTGTCAGATTCATATCTTCATAACGATAAGGAAAGTGTAAAAGGACATCCACAAATGTGTGGATGCCCATGGTTGATAATGCTTCTTGAAGACGTGGGCTAGTCGTTAGCTTCATGCAATCTATTATATTCGTTTGGTTTGACGATGGGTAAAATCAGTAGCACCAAAAAGAAGACACCCGATAAATCTGGTCTAAATAAAATCCGATCCTCAAACATCATCTGGACAATGAAACTGATGATCAATGCCCACATCGGAATGGTGATCGCATGATGTTTGGTTAATTGAATCAAGGCCTTCATATATTCCCAATGGGCAACAGTCAGTAGTAATGTTCCGACCAATCCATACGACACAAGAATTTCTAAAAAGCCATTATGAAAACGATCATTGACAATTTGATACATCAATTGACCAGCGCCTCCGGTGGAACGAACCGCGGTGGCCACCCCAAGATAGGTGTTACTTAAACCCAAACCATAACCAAAGAACGTGTTGTTGTTTTGAAATAACGTCATCCCATTCACCCAAATATCGACACGTGATGTAAAGGAACCAAGGGCAGAACTCGTGAGTAAACTTTGTAAACGATCCATCAACGGATGATCAATCATGAAGATCGATTGATAACCGACAAAGAGCATGATCATAAAAGCGGACATCGTCATTTTCAGTAAGGTTGGTTTATGTTTTAATGCTCGATACACAAGCATCAAGGCATACACGACCACGTACATGACCATCGCAAGCATTGCAGTCTTAGAGACGGTAAAGACAATGATGATGCTAAAGAGAATACCAAGAAGTGGATAAATCCATCGGTGGTTCTTCTCCGACATAAACAAAGACCCAACGGCATACACACCCATCGTTAAATTAAAAGCATAAATATTGGTGTTCGTCGTAAACGAGGTGATGCTCAGTCTTGCCCCATCATTAAAGTTTTCAAACACATAAACATACTCTTCCCATTCCATGAGCAAACTGTAAAGGACTTCAACAACCACTACCGCGATGACCAAGCCTAGTACCCAGCGGTACAAATATTTTGCCGAGATTAACGGCGCGGTGAAAAAATATAACGTATATAAAATCATCCCAACCGACATCCCATAAAACATCCCTTGTAATACCTTCATCGTTGAAAGGGTAAAGATAGTGGTGGATTCAGCAAGACTCGTGTTGAGTTGGGATAACAAGATTTGATCTTGACTCCAAATCCCAGCAAGGATGGGATAAATCATCATCAGCATGAACAAGATTTCAATGCCTTGAAGCCGATGCTGTAATCGGTAATCAATCAAGAGCACTAAAAAAATAAACAAACTTATTGCCGCAAGCATTAAATAAATCGGAATCGGAATCACATTCGGAAATTCATGGGAAGCCAAGGTCAGTTCAAAGTTAATCGCCCCAACGATTCCTAGTAATAAGAGGATGAAGAATTTTCGCATACGTGTTGCTCCTTTGTTTTACACTTTCACTTTACACTTTACATTGTAATATGTAAAGTATTATTTGCAATATGTAAATTATTATTGTAATATCAAATTATGTTAAGGTCATTAAGTGTAAAGTTAAAAGAACAAAACGTGAAGCTTGCTCGGCTTGCGAACGTCCTTCGTATTACCCGACCCACGCTCTATCGTTATATCGAACTTTTTGATCAACATAAAAAAGAACTTATTCCTAAACAAGCGTTGTTGTTACTGTCACAACTGCATCAAAAAACCACGATTCTAACTAAAGAAGATGTACTTTCGATTCCTGGATCTACACCTAGTGATCTATTTCGTAAGCAACCTAATCTGAAAGCAGCATTAATCAAAGTCATTCAACAATTGGATG
>DBCA01000114.1 GCA_002292805.1 Caryophanales bacterium UBA970 | reverse complement strand
TGTCGATGTTGATTTATCCACTTGGTTCGTTCGCATCATCTTGCCCATCATTGCCTTAGCGATTTTCTTTGGTTTTGTTTATATGACAGGACAATTCGACAAACGTTTTTCCTCAACCCAATCAAGCGCAACGCTTCCACCTAAGGCAATTGTGTTTATTGTGCTCGTTTCAGAAATTCTTATCAGCATCATTTGGGGTGTGCAATGGCGGGTCTGGTACTTAGGCATTCCACCGTTGGCGTTATACTTTAACCAAATCATTTTCTTTGTCATTGGATTTCCAGTCAAATCCCTGATCGTCATGACTGGATTAAGAACCTATCAACGCTTTCAAAGGTTAGATAAATAGATGGACTATTCCAAAAAACTACTGATCTTTTGTGCGGTGATCTTTTCATTGATTGTGGTACTATCCATCATCGTGTTGCTTTTGTAGGAGGGTATGATGACTAAATCCCAACGATTAAAACAGCAAACTATTTATCAAGTCTTTGTCAGAAACCATACCAAAGAAGGGACGTTTTTGTCTCTACTGAAGGATTTACCTCGTCTAAAAAAATTAGGCATTCAATGGTTATATTTATTACCGATTCATCCGATTGGTCAGCTCGCGCGTAAGGGCAAAGTGGGAAGTCCTTATTCTATCCAAGATTATTATCAAATCGATCCAAGTTTAGGGACAAGTGATGACCTCAAAACGTTAATCCAAGAAGCCCATCGCTTAGGTATCCAGATGATGATGGATATTGTCTTTAATCACACCGCGCGTGATGCTTCGTGGGTTAAACAACATCCGGAATATTATTACTACAAAGATGGCAAGTTAGCCAATCGGATTGGTGACTGGTCGGATATTGCTGATTTAGATTTAAGTCGACAAGACGTCAGAAAAGCCTTGATTGATGTCTTGATGTTTTGGACTCAATTTGGTTTTGATGGCTATCGATGTGACGTCGCCCCGTTACTACCAATTGATTTTTGGCGACAAGCCAAAGCGACAATCAACTCGATGAATCCCAACACGGTTTGGTTATCTGAATCGGTTCATCCTCACTTTATTCAATACCTTCGCGGTGAAGGGTATGCCGCGCATAGTGATGCAGAGATGTATCAAGTGTTTGATATGTTATACGACTATGATGTCCACGAATTCTTAACGCACTACCTACAAGGTAAAGGCGAACTATCCACTTACCTACGCATGGTTCAGGCCCAAGGGTATATTTATCCCGCAGAGTATGTCAAAGTTCATTTCTTAGAAAATCATGACGTTCAACGCATTCATCAATTGGTTGGACAACCGATGTTGCTAAGAAATTTGACTGCGTGGTCTTTCTTCCAACCTGGCATTGGCTTCCTTTATGCGGGGCAAGAAATGTTAGCGACCCGCCTTCCTAACTTATTTGAGAAAGACCCGATTGATTTAACCATCAATAATCCTGAGTTTTATGCCTTCATCACCCGATTGGTTCAAGTCAAAACCATGCCCTATTTTGCCGCTACTCGTAAGTTCATCATCAATGAACATCCTTTACAATCGCACTTGATTGAAGCAACCTTAACCACGCCAACAAACCAACTGGTTGGCTACTTTAATCTCACCAAAGACCAACGAAAAGTTTATACCTCTCTTAAAGATGGAACCTATCTTGACCTCATTAGCCAACAAAAGATCACCATTCACCAAGGGATTTTAAATCTACTCGAACCACTCATCCTTGTTGTTTCCTAGTTTTTTTGTTAGATTATCTTTAAGACCTATGAAAAACTTTATTCTTGTCGCTCCGATTTTCCCTTACACCTTTTACCAATTTGCCATTGGTTTCAAGCAACAAGGATTTCGTGTGCTTGTCATCGGTGATGTTCAAGATGCTTATTTACCTCAACCGTTGGTGGCGAACATGGATGGATATTATTTTGTCCAAGACATGAATCATTATCCTAACCTTCAGGATGCAGTACGATATTTTATCTCTCGATTTGGTCCGATCGATTACTTAGAGTCAAACATTGAATACTGGTTACAGTTCGACGCCAGACTCAGAGAAGATTTTGATATCCCTCACGGCCTTCGACCAAAAGCACTCCAATCCATTCAATCGAAATCGTCTATGAAAAAGTTTTATCAACAAGCGGGCGTTCCTGCGGCTAGATTTCAACGGTTGACGACATTACAGGAAGCCATTGCCTTTGCAAAAGAAGTTCAATATCCTTTGTTTGTTAAACCTGACATCGGCGTGGGTTCACAAATTTCCTACAAACTAAAAAACGAAGATCAACTCAAAGATTTTTTTATTCGTAAACCGGCGCAAGACTTTATCCTAGAAGAATTCATTGAAGGTGAGATTTTTTCCTTTGATGGGATGGCGAATCTCCAATCTGACGTTGTCTTTTTCACTGGCCACCAATTTCCAATTAACATTGCCTCGATTGTCAATGAAGATGCAGAAACGTATTACTTAACCTTAAAGACTTTGCCAGATGCATTGATTGCTGCGGGCAAAGCAACGGTGAAGGCCTTTGGCATCCAACAACGTTTCTTTCACCTTGAATTTTTTCGCTTAACCAAAGACTACCCCCACTTAGGAAAAGCGGGAACCTTTATCGCCTTGGAAGCAAACTTAAGACCACCAGGTGGTTATTCAATGGAAATGATTAATTACGCGAACAGCGTGAATGCTTATCATATTTATACTGAGGTGATTGCCACCAACCAATGGGTCCCTGGTCAAATCAAGCCCACCTTTTTCTGTGCCAATGCATCGAGAAAAAATCACCATCAATATCGCCATGACTTTCATGCGATTCGCCAACAATTTGCATCCAATCTCGTTTTTGAAAATTCGTATCCATACCCCATTTCGATTGCGATGGGAGATTATTTTTTCCTCGCTAAATTTCAAACCAAGGAAGAAGTGGATCGTTTTTATCAATTTGTCTATGCAAAATAACTTATAATTAATCTATGGCCATTTTAGTCACAGGTGGTGCCGGTTATATTGGCAGCCATACCGTCGTAGAATTATTGAATCAAGGTGAAGAAGTCATCATCATTGATAACCTTTATAATGCGAACAAAGAAGTGCTGAAAAGAATTCAAACCATCACCGGCAAACAACCTATTTTCTATCCAATGGATGTGGTGGATGAAGTTCCCCTCAATCAGATTTTTATCAAACATCGCCTTCAATCAGTCATTCATTTTGCCGGTTACAAAGCGGTAGGAGAATCTGTGGCAAAGCCATTGATGTATTACCATAACAACCTCAACTCAACCTTGGTGTTATTAAAGGTCATGCTGAAACATCAAGTTCATCAATTGGTGTTTTCTTCTTCAGCGACCGTGTATGGCAATCCTAGCAAGATGCCCATTGTAGAAACTGATCCGATTGGCGGTACCACCAATCCTTATGGGACGACCAAACTCTTTAACGAAATGATCATTGAAGATGTGGTCAAAGCTAACCCCCAACTTCATGCGGTGATGTTACGTTACTTTAATCCCATCGGTGCTCATGTCTCTGGATTAATCGGCGAAGATCCTCAAGGAATTCCCAATAATTTAATGCCGTTTATTACCCAAGTGGCGATTGGTCAACGTCCATTCTTAAGTATTTATGGTAATGATTATCCGACCCCAGATGGCACAGGGGTTCGTGATTACATCCATGTGGTTGATTTAGCCTTAGGGCATTTAGCAGCCTTAAAGAAATTACAGTCAAAACCAGGATTTGTGGTTTATAACTTAGGCACGGGACAAGGAACCTCCGTCCTTGCCATGGTGAAGGCCTTTGAACAAGCCAATCAGATCAAGATTCCTTATCAAATCGTTGCCCGTCGCCCTGGGGATATTGCTGTGAGTTATGCTGACTGTTCTAAGGCCCTCAAGGACTTAGGATGGAAGACCCAAAAATCCGTCCTAGATGCATGTTTAGACTCATGGCGCTTTCAACAAAAAAACCCACAAGGTTTTCACAAAAGTAATTAGTGCTAAAAAACATATAAAGTTGTATTATTTAACTAATATATTTTGTCAATCATGATGAGATTGTATTAAAATTTGGGGAGTTTTTATGCAACAAAGAGTCTCAACTTTCCATCGGTTTCGCTGGTGGTTATTATTAAGTTTTATCTTCAGCAATGCCTTTATTGCTGGGAATGCTCTTTTGTCTTCTGATGAGTCGGGTGATTTATCTACAAGTATATCTGAAACCATCATCAATATTGCCAGGGCGGTTCTTCCTCCTGCTGAGGTGGTCATTACTCCTGCAACCTCGGTGACCTTGACGCTTCGTGACGATGCTTCATCCATTTATATTGGAACTTCCAATCGGTTAACCGCAACTTTTTTTCCACTCGACACTTCGGATAAAACCTTAACGTGGACTTCGAGTAACCCTTCGATCATGGAAGTGACCAATGGCGGGATTGTCATTGCAAGAAATTTCGGAACTGCTACGATCACCGCAACCTCAAAAACAGAAAATGTAATCGGAACAAAAATTATCACGGTGGTTAATTTTCCTTCACCAACAGACTTTGATATCCAAGCTTATATTGGCGACTTTGTCACCACGGTTATTGAAAAAGATACTTCTGCCAAAATTAGATTAGACAATATCTTACCCACCAATGCAATTGCAGAGGATGTGGTTTTTACTTCATCGAATCCTACCGTTGCTTCCATCAATGAAGATGGGGTGGTGATTGGTTTAGCGATTGGTGAATTCATCGTCACCGCCAACCTTGGATCGTTAGAAAAAACCTTAAACCTTCGCGTTGAAGATCAGGTGGATGTCGTCGCCCCAACAAGTTTTACCTTACAATCCGATCCAACTATTTATGTGGGACGTCCTCAAACCATCGACGTCGATTTTGGCACAATCTTACCGACCGATCAACAAGTCACGTTTTTGTCAAGCAATCCAAGGATTGCTAACGTTAACGCCGAAGGTCTCATCACCCCAGTCAATTTTGCGGGTTATCAAGATCAAACCGTCACCATCACAGGCTATCTTAACGCCAACCCTACATTTATTGACACTCTCACCTTGACGATCGCTAAAGTTTTCCCAACGAGTTTACAAATTCGCGTCACTGGGGTTGTTGAAGCTGGAAAAACCATCTCCATCACCCCAACGTTTGGACCAGTCGATGTCACTGATCGTCAACTCACTTACTCAACCAGTAACGCCGCCATCGCAACCGTCAGTAGTGCTGGCGATGTTGGGGTTGCCTTAGGTCAAGCGCCTGGTCGCGTGACCATCACCGCGACAAGTCTCATGGATCCATTATTAACTGCAACCCTCGAATTAGAAGTTGTGCCAGCAACCCTTCTGACGCCGGATGTCATTGCGGGGATTTTCTTCTTTGTCAGAAAAGGGATTGGACATATGGGCCTTAACTTTATCAATGGTATTCTTGGCTTCTTGACGTTTTATGCCTTCTATGGTCCGCAAAAGAATCGTTATTTTTGGATGTCACTCACCCTTGGATTTGTGTTAGGATTCATTTTTGAGGGATTACAATTTTTTGCCCCTGGAAGAACCCCAGACTTCGTGGATGTTATTTATAACGTGATTGGATATACGGTTGCTCAATGCGTATTGCTCTTGGTCGTCGTGATCATCCAAAAGCGAAATCAAGATAAAGAAAAAATATCGAAGCATTCATAAGCTTTTCTTGACGTTAATAACCAACATTTATTTTTTTATATTCGCTTAACGAGTAACACTTGGTAAGCACGCATCAACACTTGACCATTTAATCTTGTCCCGGGTTGATGGTATCCGGTGCTATCAAAGACAACTTCCACTTGATCTTGGCTTGTTCCCCAAGCGACCACTGAGGTTAAGGCGCCACTGTTTCTTGCTTCTCTTGCATTGGCAAAGACATAGTAAGGTTGACTGCCTTTGGTTAATGCCATCGCGATGGTTGAATACGTTAAAGGGGAGTTCCAAAAACTTAATTGATTTTGGATGTCAGTTGCCGATTCTAATTGGAAGGAAAGACCATTGAGTCTTAACTCAATCATCTTAGCGTATTGTTCAACGTGAAAGATGTGCGTGACTTTACGGTCCCATTTAAAACTATTGGTGTTATCACTGGATTGATACGAGTTGTGGGAGATGCGTTGGCCGTTGATATTAAAAACATATTGATCTTCATCCTCAGGATCAGCAATCTTGGTCCGCATGATTTCTTCACCAGCGTGAATAAACGGAATTCCCGCAGCAAAACTCACCAAGGCATTAATCCCGACACTGGCTGTTGGAGCATTTTCCACCCCAACCGTTCCTTGAAGTTGATCATATAAGGTGAGGTTATCATGTGCGGAAGCATAGTTGACCGTCTTGGTGGGATCATTATAGGTGGAGTTATAGTAATCACCATTTTTTCCTGCCATCATCCCTTTGACGCGATTGATAAACGTGACATTGCTCGCGTTATCATTTTCACCTTTTTGGAACCAACCATACTCAGTGCCATTGCCCCAATTGTTTTCCCCTTTAAGACCATTACGACCGGCATCGTTAAAACCACCAACCCCATTCAAGCGGTTATACACCGAGAAGGTATTGGATTGTTGGGCTAACGGTAAGGTGGTATCAGAGAAACCTTTCCAAGGTTCACCATAAACGACGATATCTGGATCAATCTCATTCAACGCGGTGCGAACTTGATTCATGGTCTCGATATCGATCAAGGCCATTAAGTCAAAACGGAAGCCTTTGATTTTATACGTCTCTGCCCAGAACTTCACAGAGTCGATGATGAATTGGCGAAACATCGGACGTTCGGATTTGGTTTCATTGCCAACCCCAGCACCATCCGAAAAAGTGCCATCGGGATTAAGCCTGAAATAATATCCAGGGACAAGCATATTAAAATTAGACCCCATTGCACTGGCAGTGTGGTTATACACCACATCTTTGATGATGCGTATGTCTTGTTCAGCAAAGGCTTGGACCATTTCTTTGAATTCCATCACTCGAACTGATCCGTCTCGAGGATTGGTTGAGTACTGACCTTCTAAGACATTAAAGTTAAGCGGGTTATAACCCCAATTAAATTGATTAGAGACTTCATTATTTGCCTGATCATAAAAGGGAAGAATTTGTAAGGCATTGAATCCAAGTTGTTTTAAATGATCAAAACCAGTGGAGACGGTGATGCCATCACTGGATGTGTAGGTCGTTCCAGATTCGACCAAGCCACTAAACTTTCCACGGTTTTTTTCCGTGCCGGTCCAGGTGGCGTCCATCGTTAAATCTCGAACATGAAGTTCGTAGACCAATAAATCGGTAGGCGAACTGATGTCTTCAAAACTTACTTGATCCCAACCTTCAGGTTGGATGGTATTCACATCGACAATTTTTGCTCTGACCCCATTGACTCCAGCGGTTCGCGCATAAGGATCCATGACTTCATTGGTCCCAACGGCATTGGTGACCGTGTAAGTATAATAACGACCAATGAGTCCGCGATGGGCGGTTAATGGTAAGACTTGATAAAGCATTCCGTTCACGCCTCGGCTCATCGTGTAGGTGCCAATCGGTAAATCACTGATGGTTTGGCCGGTAATCGTTGAGGTATCTCCAGAGGTATAAATGTTTAAACGAACCCTTTGTGAGGTGGGCGCCCAGACTTTAAAGATCGCTTCCGAGGCATTAAAAGTTAATCCTAAATCACCACCAGCGTAGGTAAATTCTTGATTAAACTTGGTGGTTTCAAATAAACGATTGGCGAGGACGGTACGAATTTTAGTCTTGGTATCGGTGGGTTTGAATTTGACTCTTGCCCGGTATAGCAAACTAAGATCCGCATCTTCGGTTAATTGGGCTTGTAAACCATTATCTCCAGAGCCTCCAGTCAGAATAATTTCATCCCCGGCAAGAATGTCAAAACTCGTGAACGGTGCATTCGTTAAAATTTCAATGCGATTCCACGCTGAGAAAAACACACCAGTGATCCGATCGCCGGTGGCGTCAGCTTCAGTAAAATAATATTCAGATTCACCAAGGATTAAATATAAATTCATGACCCCTTCAGAAGTAATAAACGAGGTAAAGTCTGAAAAGAAGATAGACGTATCAGGCGATTGACCTGCCCACGTATTCGCAGGACGAATGATGTAATTTAATTTACTTCTTGTCTCCCATGTTTCAATGGGTAAGGTGATATAACCACCATAAGCATCGGATTGAGAAAAGATAAATAACTCCCCATCAAAACCATCTTCCCAAATCCACAAAGCATGGTTGGCGTAGTTGGCAACATTGTCACCTCGTAAACGAAAGGTGACATCCGTGATGGATGTGTTATTTAAGACTGAAGAAGTAATAGATGAAGAGTTTGAAATTGAATTTGAACTTAAATCACTTGAAGAGGCACTTAAATTATTACCACCACAAGAAGCAATTATTATTGTAAAAAAAGAAAAATATAAAAATACGTTAAATTTCATTAATTAAAATATACAACATTTTTTAGGCGATTTTAACAAAAGTAAGTCTATTAACTGTTGAAGATTCGACTCTTTCATAAGATAATTCCACATTGTATGTTCCTGCACCACCAGACGCAACATCAATGTTATTGTCTGCGCCTCCAGCAGTAAATCCTGTAGGAACACTGGTTAGGTTAGGGAAACCAACGTTAAAAGTGTCAAAATTATTTAATTCTATAACCCTAAAGGTTCCAGCGCTTAAAACAAGTCCTGAGAATGTATATTTACCTGTAGCGCTACTATAATTTAATTTTAAAGCTGTTGAATTATTTACCCAACCTGCTTGAGTTGCAGTACCAGCAAAAGTAAAATCTCGATATCCACCTTGATCAGCCAGATTAGTTGAATTAGCAGCGTTGTAACTAACTCTAAGAGACTCCAATTTCATTGCAACAGTCATACTTAAGGTTCTATTTGTAGAAATTGAAAAAGTTTGTTGATAAGCCATGTCAAAAAAAGTTTGCGTACTATAATTCTTTAAATCACTCGCACTAACAATTGGACTTCCATCCGTTTCTACAACAAACAAACGTCTAATTTGAAGATATGAATTATAACCAGAAGCTTGGCTAGGACTACAGGAATCTAAATGTGTTAAAACACCAGTAAATTTTGATGCTTCCATGCCAGCGCCATTTACTAAAGTTGCTGTTCTTTTAGTGCCGTCGGCTGTCCATGCACCAACCGCCACTAATTTGTAATCAGTTGTAAACAAATCAGAAAAAGTAATATCATCACTTTGATCACTGGTTTTTGTAAACGCACCACTACTTCTTCTTAATAATAATCCTGTTGTATTATCAGGTAAATCATAAAAAAACAAACCCTGATAATAATCATTAACTGCTTGAGTCATTTCCACTGCATTCGTAAAAGATACTTCGAAACCTGGTCCCCAATAAGATACGAACATCTTGTCATCAGTCCAATCCCCCATTAAATAAGCATAAACCCTCAATTTATTTAAGGAAGCAGCAGCTTGAGGTTCAAATTGACTTGTATTTTGATTTGCAGATAAAACGACCCCACCAACCATGATGGTTGTTAGG
>DBCA01000074.1 GCA_002292805.1 Caryophanales bacterium UBA970 | reverse complement strand
GAAGAAGTAGTTTCAAAGAAAATTCTTGAAAAACTGGCTCACTGGTTATGAAATTGAGTATTCTTATTTGCACGATGCCATCTCGTTCAGAGATGCTGAAAAAACTGACCCAACAACTCATGTTGTTATTGGTAAAGTATGATGAATCAGAATGGGAAGTATTGATTCAACCAGATGAGAATATAAATGTAGGTCGTAAAAGAAATATTCTGCTTCAGAAGGCATCAGGTGATTTTGTGGTTTTCATAGATGATGATGATGAAATTCATGATAACTACATTGACGCTTTCATGAATGCTATTGAATCTAATCCAAATGCAGATTGCATAGGGTACAGAGGTTATATCACCTTTGATGGGACATCGAGAAAAGATTGGGTAATTTCGATAACATGTAAAACTTGGCACGAAGAGAACGGGGTTTATTACAGAACTCCTAATCACATTTCGCCAGTAAAAAGAAGCATCGCTATGCAAGTTATGTTCCCACAAATTGAGTTTGGTGAAGACTACGAGTATTCTATGGGCATTTTACCTTTATTGAAAGAAGAAGTGTTTATTGATGAGCAGTTGTACCACTATAAATTCATGGCAAAATGACCCAGTTAAGCATTTTAATACCATCCATCCCTTCTCGCTTTGGCAGAGCAAAAGCATTGTATGAAAAATTACTCACAATGGTTGGTGATAGGGACATTGAAATTTTAATGCTTACCGATAACAAGAAGAGGACTATTGGTGAAAAAAGAGAAGCCTTAAAAAATGCATCCAACGGCAAGTATTTCATGTTTGTGGACGATGATGACGACTTGTTGGAATTAAATGATTTATACGAGGCTACTTTTGAAGACGTAGATGTAATCACATTCAAGCAATTGTGCTTGAACGAAGACAAAACCACTTTCACAATCACTTTTGGATTGGGCAACGAAGTTGAACACAAAAATATAAGGGGTAGGTATCTTGATTGCAAAAGACCGCCATTTCATATTTGTGCGTGGAGCGAAAGATTCCGCGACTACGAATATCCACCAGTCAATTATGCCGAAGACTGGGGATGGTTACAACAGGTTTTGCCTTTAGCAAAAACAGAAAAGCACATACCAAAAATTGTACATTCCTATAACTTTGACCCCAAGGTTACAGAAGCGTCTACCGAATCAAATATTGTTTGGCAAAATCCAAATACGAATTCTCAAATAGCACTACCCCAAAGAAATAAAAAATACAAAATGGTTACAAAGACTGGAAAAACCAGAGCAATAGTCAATCTGGTAAATAATAACGCAAACTACATTGATTGTCAAAAAAGGCTTGAGCAGAGTGCTTTAAATAACGAAGATAAATCGTTCGATTTTTTCTGTTTTCAAAATGAAAGTCAAGTACAAGCACCACCGCATCATGACAACCCCTATGCGTTCAAAATTTACGCGATAGAAAAGATGCGTGAGATGGGATACAAGCAGATTGTTTGGTTAGATGCGAGTATTGTATTGATAGATGATTTTTCTCCCATCTGGGAATGGATTTTTCAAAAGGGATTCTTTTTTGAAGAAGCAGGACACTATGCTGGTTCATGGTGTAACGAATCTACCCTCAGTTATTTTGGTTTGACGAGAGAACAGGCGATGACAATGCCGATGTTCGCGGCTGGCTATTGTGGTTTTGATTTTACTCACGGGCTTGCTCAGGAATTTTTTGCTGAGTGGAAGGAAAGTATGCTTAATGGTTGTTTCAAAGGCTCATGGTCAGACCACAGACATGACATGACATGTGCATCTATCATTGCTAACAAGCACGATATGGTGAAAGATTATTCTTCTGGTGGTCAGTACTTCGCCTACATTGGAGAAGTCTATGGAACTCCTTTACCCACGGTTGTAGGTCATTTAATTGGCAGATAATGGCAAACGAAGAATTGTTTGATATTAATTTGTATAACGATGAGTTTTTCGAATGGCACTTGAAATACGCCAGAGAATATTCAATCGTAACTATGGACTGGCTTTTAAAGTTTATACCATTTAAGTCGGTTGTTGATTTTGGTTGTGGAATCGGTAGTTATCTGGAATCTGCTCACGATAAAAATGTAAAAATCAAAGGATATGACATTGGTGGAGATTTTGCAAAGAAGTACACGCCTGAACACATTCAGCCTTTCATTGAATATTTGGATTGTACCAAGCCCATGGTTACTGAAAAATACGATTGTGTTATTTCATTCGAAACGGCAGAACACATTGAACCATTAGGAACAGACCAGTTCTGTGATAATTTGGTCAATGCGTTAGGCGAACACGGATATTTGTTTTTCACTGGCGCTCCCGAAGGTCAGGATGGTTGTGGTCACATAAATTGTCAAAGTAAAGCATTTTGGATGCTGAAATTTACAGAAAGGAATTTGGAATTTGATGCGGTTATTACGGCAGTGGTGTTCCAAGAATGGAAAAAACTTGACGCTCCCAATTATATATGTGAAAACTTGTTAGTTTTTAAAAGATGATACAGACATATAAAGATATACAGGGTTGGTTTGATTACGCTAACATTTATGACAAACAAGTGGATTTGTTAAAAAATGGTAGCACGATAGTTGAAGTTGGTTGCTGGCTTGG
>DBCA01000071.1:215-2852 GCA_002292805.1 Caryophanales bacterium UBA970 | reverse complement strand
CACTTATGTGGAAGGCGGAGTTACCAAGACCACCACTTTAAGCATCACCGTGGAAAATAAATCACTAAGTTCCTTAAGTTTAAATACAACAAGTGTGACAACCACTTTTCCATTCCAAGGCACTTTTGAACAAGATAATTTAATTGTAGATGCCGTCTATTCAGATGCATCGACAAGGATGCTAACAAGTACCAATTACATATCATCATCTCCTGATTTAGCTGATTTAGGAACGCAAAATATTACAATTTCATATTCTGGATTAAGTCAGTCTTATCCCATTCAAGTTACTCTCCAAGGGGCAAATTTAGCAATTGCCAATGATTTATTTTTTTCTGAGTATATGGAAGGTAGCAGCAGCAACAAATATGTTGAAATATATAACGGGACAGGAGATACCGTGAGTTTAGAAGATTACCAAGTAAAATTATTTGCCAATGGTGCTGCCTCGCCTACAACCACCTTAGATTTATCAGGGACACTTCCCCATGATGAAGTTCTAATTATTTACAATAGTTCAGTTAGCTCAGCAATTTTATCAATCATTACGGCTCACGGATATAAAATTCCTAGCGGTGTCGCCAACTTTAATGGCAATGATGGTGTTGGTCTTTATCTCAACGACATCTTAATTGATCAAATTGGAATTGTTGGAGGACCTGATCCTGACTCAGCGTGGACGGGTACAGATGCCAATGGAGCCATCTTAAGTACATTGAATAAAACACTTGTAAGAGCTTCTTCCGTTTATCAAGGGAACACCACTTACCTTTGGACAGGATCTACCAATGAATGGATCACCTTCGCTCAGGACAACTCAACTTATCTAGCCGACAATACGTTCACCTCTGGTAATGTTGAAGATCCTTCTTTGGCGTATGCTCATTATTTCCTTGATATCACAGGCCCATATTGTGAGGCTTTGGATGGCGGCAATATTCCTTGGAATGGACTTGCAACCGAATATGGTTACTTAACCAATGCCATGAAGGACTATTTTACAACCACCAATCAAGCAACCATTCTTAGTTCAAGGCTGAGATACGAATTCTTAATTAATAAATATCCTTCCCTTGATGCTAATAATTATTTAACCAACGGAAATAACACGCCTCTTTTTGCCTTGAAGTTTGATGAACAAAGAGAAACTACGCCTACCACATCTTTGTTATTAACGACTATCTTTGCTGGTTTTATGAGTTTCTTAATTATAGAATTTCTTAAAAAAAGAAAATATCATTAAACTATCTGTAATTTTGATAAAATGAGATTAACTCTATGAAACAAACAATCATTTTAGATATGATGGGTGCTGACAAAGGACCTGCTGAATTAGTTGAAGGCGTGAAGTTATTTTTAGCACGCAATCCCGGTGAATACCGTATCGTCGCCGTGGGTAAACAAGAAGAACTTCAAGGTCTAAAAGGCAAGGCAGAACTTATCGATGCCCGTGAAATTGTCCCCATGGAAGCAGGGGCGAGAGACGTCTTACGATTAAAAGATTCATCGATGATGAAAGCGATTGATTTGTATGAAACCCTCCATGCTGATGCTTTGATTTCTTGTGGTGGGACTGGGGCTTATTTATCGGCAGCAACTTTAAAATTAAAACTTATTCCTGGGATTGAACGCGCCGCGTTGATTGTGCCGATGCCGAATGCCGTTGGTAAGATTACCAATGTTTTGGATATCGGAGCGAGCAATGAAAATAGTGCCGAACACCTCGTGCAATTTGCAGAGATGGGGCGATTATTTAATCAAGCAGTCTATGGCAACCAAGAACCACGCGTGTATTTGTTATCGAATGGAACCGAAGATAAAAAAGGATCCCCGGAAGGCAAAAAAGCATTTGACATGCTGGTTGCGAAAAAGTTTCCAGGGTTTAAAGGCAACATCGAAGGTAGGGAAACCCTCAATGGTGACGCCGATGTCATTGTCACCGATGGCTTCACGGGGAATATTTATTTAAAATCCACCGAAGGTATTTTTAAAATCATGTCCAATGAAATTAAGAAATTCTTTAAACGTAATCTCTTTTCCAAGCTCGCCTACGTGTTAGCCAAAAAAGGTGTTGAACAAATGAAACATCGTTGGGATTATCGCACCACCGGTGGCAGCATGTTACTAGGGTTAAATGGAGTCGTTGTCAAAGGTCATGGTAGCAGTGATGCTCTGGCTTTTTCTTATGCGATTGAAATGGGAAAAAAACTCGCATCTGCAAATATCATAGAGTCGATGAAGAAAGGATTTGCTCATGCAACCCGTACAACAATTGTTGGCACAACTTCAAATCCAAGCTCGTAACCTTTCTCTTTATCAACTAGCCTTTACCCATACTTCTGTGAATGCGACTGGCAAAAGTATTGGTAAAGACTATGAACGATTAGAATTCATGGGTGATGCCTTCATCTCGATGGTGGTGGCAGATTTAGTTTTCCAATTACATCCAGCATGGTCGCAAGGTGAACTGAGTAAAACCAGAGCGAAGTTTGTGCAAACCATCAGCTTGGTCAAGATTGCCAAAGATTTAAATTTAGCAGCCTATGTCACGATTGGTCCTTCGATTAAACGTGAGATGGTGGAACAAAGTGATAAGATTTTAGAAGATATCTTTGAAGCGTTTATGGGGGCGATCTA
>DBCA01000071.1:0-156 GCA_002292805.1 Caryophanales bacterium UBA970 | reverse complement strand
TGATCACCGATGTGGCGATGGATGATCTCACCGACTATAAAACACGGTTACAAGAAGAAATGCAAGCGGAGTTTCGTGAGGCAGTCACCTATGAAAAGATTGAAGAATCCGGTCCGGCCCATGACAAGAATTTTACCTTTCAAGTTCGATTCAATG
>DBCA01000051.1:3079-3261 GCA_002292805.1 Caryophanales bacterium UBA970 | reverse complement strand
CGAACCACATTCTCAAGATCTTGGGTGGACAAGACGATGAAAGGACGAGAGCCATTTTGTTTACCGATGAGTTTCTTTTCTTCTTCGATTAAAGGTTCGTGCAAAAGAATTTGCACTGGGGATTGAATGTCTGGAGCAATCTTCACCCAGCGGCGTGTGGTGGTCATCAAGATATCTTCAAT
>DBCA01000051.1:0-3050 GCA_002292805.1 Caryophanales bacterium UBA970 | reverse complement strand
GGTAAAATATGTAATCGCATCGTCATAGCGAGAAACAAACAATGTGACAATGTGAATTTTTAAATCCATATGTCATTAGTTTAACAAGATAGAAATTGGTTTAAAAGGGTTATTTTTGAAATGAGGCTTGAATTTTTTTCCAGGGTAAGGTCACGAGGACAATCGAGGCAAGAATCAAGGCCATCCCCACACTTTGAGATGGGGTGATGGTTTCTTGTAGAAAGAGCATCCCAGCGATAAGGGCAAACACCGCTTCTAAACTCATGATTAAAGTTGCCACCGGCGCGGACTTGACTCGCTTTTGACCGATGATTTGGAAGGTGTACGCGATGCAACTCGAGACGATCCCTACATACAAGAGGGCATAGATGGCCGTTGGCGACTGCAAGAAGGATAAATCAATACCTTCTACCACGAGCATGGGAATGGAGGTGATGACGGTTGCCACCGCAAACTGTACAAACGAAAACATCAATGAATCAAGACGATTCTGAATTTGGTCAATAAAAAAGATTTGAAAGGCATACGCAAAGGCACAACCAAGAATCAACATGTCATAAAAATTAATGCTCAAAACGGTTTCTCCGCCAAACGATAAAAAGTAAAACCCTAACATCGCACCCAGTAATCCGATCCAGACAATAACGGTCGGTTTCTTATTAACAAAGAAACCAAGTAAAGGCACAAATAAAATATACAACGCCGTGAGAAATCCTGCCTTACCACTGGTGGTGCCGAGTAAACCAACTTGTTGTAAGATCATGGCAATGGATAACGCCAATCCTGCAAGGACTGCTAAGGTATACCCTTGAGGTTTGCCTAATTTTGATAGGTGTTTATTTGGATTCACTTTGCTTCGAATCAGAATGAATAATCCCATAACCACGGTGGCAATCAAGCTCCGCGAGGTGACAAATGTATATGGTTGCATGACATCATTGGCGACCGATTGGAAAATAAAAGCCGTGCCCCAGATCATGCTTGCGGCAAGCAAAATCAATTCGCCAAAATACGCCTTCAAGAACTTCATGGTTATTGACTCTTGTTTGTGGTTGGGATTAAGGTTTGTAAACTCGCTAACGCTTGTTCTTGGGTGAGTAGTTTAACATTATAAAAACGGGCAAAATTTAAATCATTCTCCACAAAGGTTGGTGGTTGTTGAATCAGCCACGCTTCTTGTGCCTGATAGGTGACTAACCCCTTGGACAAGTTTTGAACCATCGCGTTTTCGTAGTTTCCAGAACTAGAAAGATTTTTTACGAGAATGGTGAGCTGATCATTTTGAATCAAGCCTTGGGCTGTGCTTGGATCTTGATTGGGTAAGAATGTTACTTTCAACCCTGCTTGTTGGGCCAATTCTAGAATGCTGACATAACGATTAAACACCCCAGCAGACTGATTTGGATTATTTAAATTGGGATTCATTCCTTGCGTTTTAATCGTCTTAAAGGCCTCAGTGAAAGAAGCAATCATTAACGTAATCATCATGACCACCATGATGACCACCGGGATGAAAAAGAAAATAGGGTTAAAGTCATCAGAGACAAAGATATAGACAAAGTTAAAGATAAATGAAAGCACAAATAAGGAGATCCCCACTGAGAAAATAATCGCGACAGGGCCTCTTAAAGGCACGGATCGCCCTGAGGAATAAAATCCCCTCGTACGCCCAAAGGTTGAGCGACGTATACCGGAACCATATCGTGAACGACCGAACCGTGTTCTTCTCATGTTTTTTACCATCATTATTTTCGCACATTTCGACTGGTTTAGCACGTGCTCACTTTTTTTCCTTAAATCGGGTTGGTTTTGATAAACTAAAGCATATGTGGAAAATCATTCGTTTATTTCCTAGACTTATCGTCGCTTATCTTTTTTTCATCTTTCCAGCGATTGCTTTTAAGCGCTGGACATCGTCTGCCTATCGATATCGAATGATCCGGAGGGCAGTCAATCTTGTTTTACCCTTACTTCATATTGATATGTATATTGACCATCCTGAATATTTAAAAACAAAAGAGCCATATTTGATTGTTAGCAATCATCATGGGATGCTTGATCCTTACTTAACGATTCATTTAATGGAACAACCTTTACGTTTTGTCTCTAAAAAAGATGTTCGCTACTTTCCCATCTTTGGGGATGCAACGGCAGCTATTGATGCGATTTTCATTGATCGAAAAGACATTCGTAGTCAAGTCAGAGCCTTCTTAAAAATGAAAGAAAGTTTAGCAAGAAAAGAAACTCGATGGGTCATTTATCCTGAAGGAACTCGTAATAAGCAATTATCACAACCGATGATGCCTTTTAAAGCGGGTTCGTTTAAACATGCGATGGACGCTCAAATTACCATTTTACCAATGGTCGCGTTTGGGTTTCATCGTCCAATTGATACCCATATCCACATGAAGCGGTATCCTGTCCAAGTGGATTTTTTACCACCAATTACCCCAGCCATGTATCAAGGCAAAACCACCCAAGAAGTTGCCGATATGGTTCAAGCCCAAATGCAATTACGTAGTTTTCCAATGATTGAAAAAGATAAAGTTTTGACCTCGGCGATTAATAACAAGCGTTAGTAAAACTTTGTCTCATCATTTAAGGAAATTGAAACAAATAAGCAATAACTAGGATTGGCGTTTTTTGGAAAAGTCTAAAACTAAGCCAAAGATTAAAGCCCCAGGGATACCAAATAGCCATAGTGGCATTAAAAACAGCACAAACCACAAGACGGTTGCCCCAAAGCCGATAAGGGTTAAAATGCCCCATGATGGGATAGAAAATACTAAAATTGGGAAAAGCAAAAATCGAAACGTTTTTACATGTTGAAAATGCTCACTGATATTGAAGAGTAAGTAAGCCAATCCTGGCGCTATTAAAGCAAAATGCAGAGCAGTCAACCAAGGTTCAGGACTAGTGGCTTCACTAAAAGTGATGAATGGCATGGTGATAAACAAGACGATGATGACATAAATCCAAGTAAGTAAAATGGATAAAAATAAATTTCCTACATGAGATTGAAGTGGATTGATTAGTTTTTTAAGAAAATT
>DBCA01000070.1 GCA_002292805.1 Caryophanales bacterium UBA970 | reverse complement strand
GTTTGGAAATAAAATTGCTTCAATAGGCGCGTTGAATTCGATTGCTCTTTCTAGAAAACGCGCGTAGTTACTTTGAGGGATTAATTCATCCATTGCACCATAACCTATTAAAGTGGGAATCGCATTTTCTAGATACGAAATTGGCGAAGCGTCGATCCAGCTTTCTGGATAACCGGTGGATAAAAGTTCATTAGCATCTATTACATTCGATTGCATCAATTGGTTTGCTAAAAATAGTTGATTGGTTGGATTACCAAAGGTGACGTAATTAGGATCGGTGAAATCCACAGGTGGGACCAATGCTAACAAATATTGGATTGGAATTGGACTTGTGTTTCGATAACTATAAAGCATGGCAAGATGAGCACCAGCACTTTCACCCGCTAGTACAATTTGTGTTGTGTCTATCGGCATGCCGATCGTTTGTGTTTTAATATAATCGATCGCCAATTCAACATCCTCTAACATATCAAGATAGGTAGCCTGACTCGTTATCAATCGGTAATTCATACTGATATAGACATAACCTTCGTTAATCACGGATGTTCGATATTTCAACATGTTTGACTTATCACCACTAATCCAACTTCCTCCGTGAATGAATAAAATACTGGGAACGGGTGAAGAAAGCCCACTTGCGTAACTAATATCAAGCGTTTGTCTTTCATTAGATCCATACATGAGATTGGTTTCGGTTGTGATAAACGATGAAGAACTTGGTGTTGATTGACTCGATAAAATCGAAGAAAAAGGGATGCTAGAAACAATCGTGGAACTTAATCCACCACACGCAGTTAAGATTAAGATTAAAAAAGATATGGTGTGGGTTTTGAATTTCATCATATGATTATTCATCTAAATTGTTTCCAAATACAAACAATAAGCATTAATCTTTGACAAATCATTGTTCATTCGTTAAGATATGAATACCCCCCTATGGGAGGGGTAAGGAGCGTATATGAAGATTGGAATTATAGTCGGTTCGACGCGTGTTGGAAATGTTGGTCAACATATCGGTCGGTGGGTTGCTGATCAAGGTAAAGGTCGTAAAATGACTTATGAATTGGTGAATCTTGCAGATTATGGATTGCCTCTATTCGGGGAAAAAGAAGCAAAAGAACAAGTCCAAAAGTGGAACGACAAAATTAATGGTTTGGATGGTTACATCTTTATTGCTGCTGAATATAATCACTCTATTACAGGATCGTTAAAGAATGCTTTGGATACTGCTGGCATTCCTACCTGGATTCATAAACCAGCAGGTATTGTCAGTTATGGATTTGCGGGTGGTGCACGAGCTGCCGAACACTTAAGAACGATTTTAGGTGCTTTAGGAGTTGCAGATGTTCAACAACATGTCTTATTTAATTTAAATACCGAAATGAGCCAAACCGAAGGGTTTAAGCCTGCCAATTATCAAGTAGGTCTATTAAATAAGCTATTTGATCAAGTTGAATCTTGGGCAACTGCTTTAAAATCGACAAGAAGTTAGTTACCTCTTTTTAGTTGTACCAAATCCGCCTTGAACAGGTCTCACATCTAAAAATGTGACCACTGCTTTTGGAAAATGGGTTGCCATCTGGGCAACCATTTTTCTTTTCTTTCGAGGAATATAGGAAACAATCATCGCGTTATGATGGTTCGCTTTTCCCACCGATTCTAAGATCGTTGCGGCAAATCCATTACTTCTTAATTCCTCTGCAAAGGCAATTGCATCATCTTTTTCAGCAATAATTTCAGCTTTAATGTTACCAAGTCCAACTCGGCCTTCTAACCATGATCCAAAATATAATCCGAATGCGAAACCACTGGCGTATGCTAATACACGTAGCGGATCTTCAGTGATGCGCGTGACAACTAAAGACACATTAATCACCCAAATCATTTGTTCAAAGAACACGATTAAAGCAGCTTGTTTGCGAAATCCTTTTGTCATCAAAAGTAGACGAAAAACCCCAATGCTCACTTCTGTCATTTTTGCTAAAAAGATAGCCAAATAAATAAGGATATTCATTATGTTATTTAATGAAGAGTTGAAGAATTTGAACTGCATTCGTTGCAGCACCTTTTCTTAAATTATCTCCAACCACAAACATATTTAATCCGTTTTTGATGGATTCATCTCTACGAATTCTTCCAACATAAACTTCATCTTTACCATCAACCAATAAAGGCATTGGATATTCTTTCTTTTCTGGTTTATCAAAGACGATTACACCAGGGGCTTTGGATAACAATGCATGGACCTTTGATAATTCAAATGGTTTTACAAATTCTAAGTTAATCACTTCACTGTGGGCATTTTTCACTGGTACTCTAACAGCGCTGCTACTGATTCTAAGTTTAGGTAATCCCATAATCTTTCGAGATTCTTTGATGATTTTTTCTTCTTCCTTTGTATTGCCGTTTTCCATAAAAATATCAATATGGGGAATGACGTTTTCATAGATCTGATATGGGAACTTTGTTGTTTTCCCTGTTGGAAGTTTTTCTGATAAGTCGTGTAATCCCTTACTACCAGCACCACTCACAGCTTGATAGGTTGCAATAACCATTCGTTTAATTGAGAAAGCATCGTGCAAAGGTTTCATCACCACAACCGCTTGGATGGTGGAACAGTTAGGATTTGCAATGATGTATTGATGTTTCAAGGCATCTTTAGGATTCACTTCTGGAACCACTAATGGAACATTTGGATCCATTCTCCAGGCTGCTGAGTTATCAATAACGAGTGTTTTTTGTTTGGCAAAAATAGGTGCAAATTGAAGTGCAACATCGCTTCCAGCACTAAATAAAGCATACTCAACAGGATTTTTTTGGACATTCGCTTCATTTAGAGCGATGACAGGATGATTTTTTCCTTGAAAAGATATCATCATGCCTTGACTACGTTCAGAGGCAAAAAGAACCAAGTTACGAATCTTGATTTTTCTTTCTTCTAAAACTTCTAAGAATTTTCGACCAACAACGCCTGTTGCGCCAACGATGGCGAGTGAGATTGCTTTCATTTTGTTGCGCCTCCAAGTACGAATTCATTATACAAAGCATTAATTGCAAACTTATAGTCGATATCTTCAACACCAATCACCAAGTGTAAACCATTACTGCCATAATCAATCATTTTTAAATTCACATTCGCGTTCACCAAGGCTGAGAAGACTTT
>DBCA01000028.1:2419-4185 GCA_002292805.1 Caryophanales bacterium UBA970 | reverse complement strand
CCATGATTACTTACCTTTTTTAGCTGCAACAAACTTGGCAATGATTCCTTTTTGTTTAAATAATGAACGAACGGTATCGGAGACTTGTGCACCTAATCCTAACCACTTTAAGGCGATGGTTTCATCAATGGTTGCTTCGGTTGCAGGTTTTTGTGGATTATAAAAACCAATTTGTTCGACATACCGACCATCACGAGAATATCGTGAATCGGCGGCGACAATACGGTAGGAAGGATCTGAGTGACGACCGGTACGGGCTAAGCGAATTTTAACTGCCATGTGATAAGTCTCCTTGTATTACTTCTCACTTTACTCGTCTTTAAAGATTGTGTCAAGTATATTTACTTAACACCTATAGATCGAATCATTGCAACTTATTCTAAGGTTTGATAAGATGGAAAAGCGCCAAGCGCTAGAAGTGGTCCACTATGGTCACAATCCGTATGAACACTTTGACAAACACAATGAAGGAGGCACATGATCATGAATCAAAAACTCGTCGATCAAATCGCTGCCGATCAGCTGAAGAAAGATGTCCCTAGCTTTAAATCAGGTGACACTGTCAGAGTCATGGTTCGAATCATCGAAAGTGGCAAAGAACGTCTCCAAGCTTTTGAAGGCATCGTCGTCGCTCGTAAAGGAAGTCTTATCAATGCAAGTTTTACCGTTCGTAAAATGTCAGGGAGCATTGGTGTTCACCGGATTTTTCCGGTTCACGCGCCAACCGTTGCCAGCATTGAAGTCTTAAAGAAAGGGAAAGTGCGTCGTAATAAACTCACCTACCTTACACGGCTTTCTGGTAAAGCCGCTCGGATTAAAGAAATCCTCGAATAAGTTATTCACTTATTTCAAGATTGTGACAATCAAAGATTCCTTCGGGAATCTTTTTTGTTTCCGGAACAGAAGTGTTTATAATAGATAGGATGAAATCCTTACCGACCTGGATGAAAAAAACCATCGCGATTCTTTCTCAGCTCCTTTTTGTGTTTTTAATTCTATTAGGTGGGTTCGTGATTTTCCATAACGTTTATTTCACCCCGATTAAAATTGTTGGCAGTTCCATGGAACCTACCTTAAGAAATCAAGAGTTTGGGGTGATGGACCAAAGTGAAGGGGCGTTGAACGGCTTACAACGTTTTGACATCGTCATTGTCAAACAAAATCCTTCGGTGGATCGATATTTAATCAAGCGCGTGATTGGTCTACCAGGAGAAACGTTGGCGTTTGATACCGTAGGCAATCTCACCATTAACAACGAAAGCGTCGACCAACCTTTTATTCCCCAAGAAGGTTATCAAGATCGCACCTGCTTGAATGTGAATGCCCAAGGATGCTCACCGATTACCTTGGATGAACAAAGTTATTTTGTCATGGGCGATAATCGCGGCTTCTCAACCGACTCTCGGATATTTGGTCCGATTCCACGTAACCAATTGATTGGTCAGTTATATGCCATCGAAGGCATATGCCAAGGAAACACCACCAGTGCGTCGACCGAAGATCCCGATACATGTGGGACCCGCCAATATATTTGGCCAAGGATTTATGCATGAACCAAAAACAAAACCATTGGTATCCTGGCCACATGAACAAGGCGATCAAAGCCATTCATGAAAAGATAACATGGATTGATTTGATTGTCGTTCTCGTCGATGCCCGTGCAGTGTATCCTTGCATGGATTTACCTTTAGTCACCCAAAAACCAATGCTTTATGTCATTACCAAAAGCGATCTTGCGGATCCGAACACCACCCATCAATGGGTGA
>DBCA01000028.1:0-2404 GCA_002292805.1 Caryophanales bacterium UBA970 | reverse complement strand
GCAAAAGTCCGTCGTGGTGAGTTTAGGCAAGGTATCGGGAACGCGCGCTTTGATTTTAAAAGCACTCCACCAACTGGGAGAACCTTTGTGGTTAAAACAAGAAAAAAAAGGCTTTAAACGCCAACCATTAAAAGTCATGATCACGGGTGTGCCTAATGTGGGGAAGTCCACCTTAATTAATTTATTGGCGAAACAACATCGGGTTGCCACAGAAAATCGTCCAGGGTCAACTCGTGGGCAACAATGGATTAAGTTAGATGAGCATTTGATGTTGCTTGATACCCCCGGCATTTTACCGCCTCGGTTTCAATCCAAAGAAACCTCTGTCCAACTGGCATTGATTGGTTCCATGCCGTTAAAACAATTACCCATCGAAGATTTAGCGGAGTATTTATTTGCGTGGTTAAAACTCCATTACCCGAATCAACTATCCACGATTCACGGTGATTTACCGAAGGATTCAAAAACTTTCTTTGATCAATTAGCCCGTAAGCGCGGATGGATTAAACAAGGGGTCGTTGATTATTCCCTAGTGTTCATGACGTTTATTAAATCGTTTCAAGATGGTGAACTTGGTCGCTTTTCATTAAGTATGTTAACCGATGAAAAACAATCTGGATAAATCATATTATCAACAGGGTTATTCGTTCATTGCCGGATGTGATGAAGCGGGTCGTGGTCCAATCGCGGGTCCAGTGGTTGCCGCGGCGGTCATTTTACCCAAAGACTTTGCTGATGTACGGATTGATGATTCTAAACAATTAACCGCCTTGCAGCGTGAGGCGCTATTTGTTTTGATCCAAGAGAAAGCTTTAGCGTTTGCGATTACCGTGGTCGATGTGACCACCATCACCAGAATCAATATCCTTGAGGCGTCACGATTAGGCATGCAGTTAAGTTTACAGCAATTAAAACACCGGTATGATGTGGTGTTATCCGATGCGATGGCATTACCGAAGCAAAAGGTTCCTGTCTTCCCTTTGATTCATGGGGATGCCTTGTCACAAACCATTGCCGCGAGTAGTATTCTTGCGAAAGTGACCCGAGACCGACTGATGATTGAGATGGCGAAGACGTATCCTCATTTTCAATTTGATGTTCATAAAGGCTATCCTACCCCACAACATTTAATGTTATTGAAACGTCATGGTCCCATTGAAGGGATTCATCGTCCCACCTTTGCGCCAGTCAAGGCGTGGATTCATGCCAAACATAAGTCCATAAGTTAATGTCTTCCTTTGCCCTCTATTGATAGATAGAGGATCACGTATGCTTAAAGGTAGAGACATCATTATTTATTTGGCCGTCAAGTATCAAGGCGAATGGAATGCAATTTATCAGGCGATCAAACAAAAGGAAATCGTCGATGACACCTTGGTAGGACAAACCATCCAAGGGATCAAGAGTTCAGTGATCACCATCATTGATGAGCAATATCCTGAAGCATTAAAGAAAATTTATAAACCCCCGTTTGTGCTTTTTTATTATGGGGATATCGGCCTTGCCCATTTGTTAGAGAAAACCATCGCTGTCATTGGCAGCAGACAACCTTCAGCCTATGGATTAGAAATGACCGGTAAAATCACCCAATCCTTAATTGAAGAGGGAATGATGATTGTCTCGGGATTAGCGTATGGGGTGGATATCAAAGCCCACCAAACCACCCTTGAACACCAAGGTCGAACCATCGGTATTCTTGGATCAGGCATTGATGTTTGTTATCCTCGGGAACATCTAGCAACGTATCAACACATGAAAACCAATCATTTATTATTGAGTGAATATCCTGGATCAACCCCGGCGAACAAAGATCATTTCCCTTGGCGAAACCGGTTGATCGCCGGGTTGGCCAGAGGGGTCTTTGTTGCGGAAGCAAAAAAAAGAAGTGGGACGTTGATCACGGTCGGCTATGCATTGTATTTAGGCAAGGATGTGTATGTGTTGCCACACCAAGCCAATACGGATAATTCGACCAATCAATTGATCAAAGATGGGGCGGTGCTCGTTGAATCTGGTCAAGATATTTTGGAGCATTTATTAGGCAGTCAAGAAAAAGAAAATGCCTTAAGAAAACAACCTGAGCCTGAGAAAAAATTTATTTAAAAAGTTTCTTTAGAAAATCAAAATGAAAAATATTTTGGATTGACAATTTTTGATTTCATAAGATAATGACTATGGTTTAGGAGTATCCATGAATATATTATTAATTGTTGAATCGCCGACGAAACAAACAAGTTTCGCCAAGTACTTAAAGGATCAAGAACACCACTACACGATTGCATCGAGTAAGGGTCATATTCGCGATCTTAAGATTTCTGGTATTGGTGGTTTTGGTGTTGATATCGACAATGGTTTTAAACCAACCTACCGCATTATTAAGGGCAAAGAAGACATCGTGAAAGAA
>DBCA01000098.1 GCA_002292805.1 Caryophanales bacterium UBA970 | reverse complement strand
ATCATCGCACCAATCGTCATTCCGAGTGAGAAAGAAACTTCAACCATGGTTAACCTGAATACTTCATCTCCAAAGTTTTCAAATGATCTTACGACTTGAAGCGGCGATAAAAATGCAACAGGTGATACCAGAATTAAAACAAAAAATAAATACATAAAAAATGGAATCAAGAATTGATGGGTTTTAACATAATTCAATCCGGCAGCAAAATCTTGAAATCCGTTGGTGGTTTTTGGTTTTCCTTCATTAACATGCTTAGGAATGGTGACAAATAAAAGTAAGGTTAAAACCCCAATCACGGCAGTGACCGTATCAATATAAAATAAAAATCCAATGCTAAACCAAGAGATTAAAATGGCAGCCACAATCGGACCCAAGACGTTAAAGGCAGATTGAATGCCGGTTTGAATACCTTGAACTCGCATCAACTTATCTTGAGGCACCATTAATGGAATGGCAGCACCAATCGCAGGTCCATGAATCGCTTGACCGATACCCCGTACTGCAGTGACGGCAATTAGCATCCATATCTCAATATTTCCTAATGAAAATAAAATAGCAGTTATCAACGTTACCAATGCAATCGTGCCATCCGCAATCACAATTAAAAGCTTTCGATTCATTTTGTCGGCAAGAACACCAGCGATTGGTGAAAATATAAGCAAGGGAATAAAGGAAGCAATAATGGCAATGGTTAGTATCGTGCCTGATTCGGTTTCAAGATTAATGTACCAAAAGATGGCATATTGAACCAAAAGCGATCCAACAAATGAAATCATTTGACCAGCAATAAAGAAAGTGATGTTACGTTTCCAATTTTTCATCATTTTTTACCCTGCGAATTATAGCACAAATTATTTTTGCGCCATGTCCCAGTCTTTTTTTAAAATCGAATAAAGACTTGAGTCTTGAAATCCATCATTGGACCGATAGTATTGTCTTAGGACGCCTTCGTGTTGAAATCCAGTTTTAATTAAGACGGCACCGCTTGCAGGATTATAAATGGAATGATGGGCTTCTAATCGATTAAAGCCAATCACACCAAATGCATAATCCTGAACAGCATGTAAGGCTTCGGTCATATAACCTTGATTCCAATATCTCTTCATCAATGCATACCCAACTTCACCGCGTTCAAAACCATCATGAACGGAATGAATACTAATCGTTCCCACTAATGATCCGTTTTTTAATTGAATACCCCAGACATAAAATTTGGGATCTGGATAGTTACTCATCCAATAACTAATAATTCTTTTCGTTTCATCTACTGAGATATGCGGTTTCCAAGATAAATATTTCACCACATCCATATCTGTAGCCCAACCTAAAAACATACTTTCAGCGTCCGCCAATTGCAATGGACGTAGGATTAATCGATTGGTGGTTAGTTTAATGGTTCCTTGATGATTCATCAGTGTTGCCAGATTGTAATGTCCGATAGGATTAAGGAATACATCTGCCCTTCTATTTTAACAAAATTTTGGAATTGAATTGTAAGATTGCCTGGTTCAAGCTGCACCCAACCATGTTTGTAATTGAAAATAAGGTCGGTTATTTGAATGGGTATCAGATTTTGATTGATATGAATCAATAAAGCAGGTATGCCTTCATCAACCTCATCTACAATGGTTCCACCCGAAAACGTAATAGTCATTTGAAATAAGCCTTGATGAAGGTTAGAAATGACTAAGGTTTGATTGAGTTCTTGAAAGGTAAACGTTTTTTCTTCTTGATTGATGTTGGCATTGGTTTCAACATTGACTGGATCAAATGATAAACGAAAAACTTCCACAGGGGGAGGTTTGAGTAGATAGCCAAGGTATAGGCTGATCAAACTAAGAAGTAACAAGGATAAGGTGAGCGTTAAAATGGGTCCCTTGGCTTGTTTCATTAATATTCTTTGGGAAAGACAAAACCGCTACGTTTGGTATTAAGTGGTTTAATCATTTGTTTAATTAATTCACTTTTTATTTTTAAGTGCGGAGGAATGGATAAGGCTTCACCTAATGTTTCATACGGTTCTTCTTCATCAATAAAGCCAGGGCCATCGGTGGCAAATTCAAATAAGACTTTAGGATAAATTCGCGCATACAAAGATTGAAAATAATAACGATCCACAAACCCAGAATTTGGAATTTGATTTTGAAGTAAATGTACTCTCCATTCATCAAGTTCTTCTCTATCTTTAATTCGAAAGGCAACATGATGAACACTACCATAACCTTGTATTGATTGTCCCATCATCCGTTGATAATCAATCACCACACCAGCACCATTGCCTTTAGGTGTCATTTCATAAAGTGTGAAAGATCCTTCTTTTTTGATTGTGGATAAGCCCATGACCTGGGTTAATTGACGGTCCATCAATTCCAATTCATTGACTCGAATAAAAATAGGACCTAATCCAATGATGGCGAATTCATCGGGAACTGGACCTAGGTGCCATGGTTCACCAGCAGCGACACCTGGAACGTTTTCATCTGAAACTAACGTGTACATTTGTTCATCAAAATCTATGAAGTGAAGCCACTTTCGACCCAATAAATTTTTAATAGGTTCGTATTTAATTTGATAACGTTGGAATCGTTTTACCCAATAATCAAGACTGCGATCATCTTTCACCCGAAAAGAAGTTCGATAAATTTCATTGGTACCACGAACAGCTTTAGGTGATTTTGCAAAATCGAAGAAAGTCATATCTGTTCCAGGATTACCTCGATCATCTGCAAAAAATAAATGGTAGGCTCGTACGTCATCTTGGTTCACAGTCTTCTTCACGAGTCTCAATCCCAAGACACGGGTAAAAAATTGGTAGATTTCACTCGCAGAGGACGTGATGGCGGTGACGTGGTGAATGCCACCCAAGGGTAAAGGCTTTGTATTCATAATGTTAAATCTCCCAAGACAAAAAATGTGAGGTTGCCTCTTGTTAAGAGTTCTCCTTCGGCATTAAACAATTCCACAACCGTTCTTAATAAAGAACGGCCTGCTTGGATGACTTTGCCTTTCGCGATAACTTTAGTCGTTATATTGGCAGCCTTAATATAGGACACATTTAATTCGATGGTGACAATCCTCTTCATTTTGGTTAAGGAAGCAATTGCTGCAACGGTATCAATAAGGCCTGCTAAAGCCCCTCCATGAACAGAGCCAAAACGATTCAAATGGTCAGGCTTCGCTTGCCAGTGTACTTCTGCTTCTCCGTCTCGAAGTTGAATAATTTGAGGATCCATAAAGTGATCAAAGTTTTTA
>DBCA01000049.1 GCA_002292805.1 Caryophanales bacterium UBA970 | reverse complement strand
TGCAACTTCTTGTAATGCTTCTTTCTTAAAAAAATAAGGAGGGAGTTGAACCAACTGTCCTGCTTTTTCCTCTAACGTTAGCGATGCTAAAAGTTCTTTGATGTTCATGTGGACTCCTTCATCATGATTTCCCCAATCGGTTTGGTTAACCCTTTCACATCGGATTGATGTTGTAACGATTGGATTAAAAATAAAGCCGCACCTTTTCCCCAGGCATAATGGTTAATCGTGATCGTGGTCAGCGATGGTTTAATGTAGGGATTATTTAAATAAGACCCATCAAAACCTGCGACGGCAATCGTGGAAGGAATGGCAATATTTTTTTCAATCAAAGCTTTCATGACCCCAATGGCCATTTCATCATTGGCACAATAGACAAAATCAGGTAATGGTTTCATCGATGCAATGAGTTTACCTGCTTCATATCCTGATGGGGTGGTAAAGTCACCATGATAATAATGGGCGCTGGTAAGACCTGCTTCTTGTAAGGCTTGCTGATAGCCTTTATAACGTTCTTTATTATTAAATGCATCTTTAGGACCAGAGACATAAACAAAGCGTGAATACCCTTNNGGCTTCTGGAATGCCAACATTCGCTTCATGCAGTGCTTGCATGACCCCTAATGCCATCTCATCATTTGCACAATAAACAAAATCAGGTTTGGTTTTCATCGCAAGAATTGCTTTTCCAGCTTGATATCCAGAAGGTGTTGTAAAGTCACCATCAAAATAATGCTGACTTTTTAATCCTGCTTCTTGTAACGCTTGTAAATATCCTTTGTAACGTTCCTTATTATTAAAGGCTTCCTTAGGTCCAGACACATAAACAAAACGTTGATATCCTTGATTGATCATTTGTCGAATCAATTGATGAACCAATAAATCATTATCAATGACACTGGAATAAATATTTTTCCCTTTTAAGTACGTATCTAGAACAACCACAGGGGAAGTTTTTGCAAACTGAGTAATCACATCTCGATCAAAAGAAGAATCAAAAATAATGGCAGCGTCAACTTGTTTTTCTTTAAGCATGATGGATGAAGAATTCCCAGAACTGACCAAAATATTAAATCCATGTTGATGAACCACATGATTCACCCCTTCAAGAATTTCTGAAAAGACTGGACCAGAAAAGCCATACACAAACACACCAATATTGTTGGTGCGTTTCGTTTTTAAGTTTCTTGCACTGGCGTTGGGATGATAATTAATTGAGTTAGCAACATCAATCACCCGCTGACGCGTGTCAGGATGGACATGAGGAACATTGTTCAAGGCATAGCTTGCCGTTGACACAGAAACTCCTGCTTTTTTAGCGACGTCTTTAATCGTTGCCATCGTTTTTCTTTCTCAAGTATAACCCACCAAAAAAGGGTGGTAAAGTTATCTTTTCTTTCAAGGTTAGGCTTGGATGATTACTCAAGAGAACCTCCCATGCAAGGTGATCTTTTAAGGTGATGGTGACAGGATGATCGGCGAAGGATGTAAGAATAAGGATGCGTTCTTGTTTCGTGGTTCTTTCATAGGCATAAATGTAAGGGTGAATCTGACGATACGTTAGATCCCCATCGAGGAAGACTTGATGTTTTTTTCGTAAGGCCAAAAAGGTTTTTAAGAATGCTTGAATGCTATGCGTTGAATCAAAATCGCTTTTCACATTGATGCGATGGTATTGGGGATGAACCGGTAACCATGGTTTGCCAGATGAGAAACCTGCGTTGATTGAATCATCCCATTGCATCGGGGTTCTTGCATTGTCTCTGCCTTTGGCTTTCAGGGATGTCATGATCTTTTGCTTCATTTGTTTTCCGAGTTGATCATGATAATAATTGATCGATTCAACGTCTCTGAAATCAGCGATGGTTTGAAAAGGATAATTGATCATGCCAATTTCTTCGCCTTGATAAATGAACGGGGTGCCGCGTTGGCCATAAAACGCAAGGGTTAACATCGTTTGGCTGTGATACCGATGCTTTTCGCTTCCATATCGACTGACGGGACGAGGTTGGTCATGATTACCCATAAACAAAGCATTCCAACCTTGCTTGCGATATACGTCATCCAAATATTGAAATGTCTTGGTTAAGTCTTTTAAATCTAATCTTTTCAGAGCCCATTTGCCTTGATGGGGGATTTCATCTAACCATAAATGCGAGAATTGAAACGCCATAGAAAAAGTACCATTGGGGTAACCAGTGACGGCAGCTGCTTGTTCTGCACTCGACCCAGACAATTCGCCAACGGTGAATAACGCAGCATCTTTAAAAACATGGTGTTTGATTTCTTTTAAGTAGGTGTGGTAATAAGGCCCATGGCCAATCTGCTTTTGATCAATGTCTTTACCTATCAGGTCAATGACATCCAAACGGAATCCATCAAACCCAAACTGAATCCAGTCATTAAGAATTCGATAAAGTTCTTGTCTTAATGGCTCATGTTGCCAATTTAAATCAGGTTGTTCTTTCGCAAAGAAATGAAAATAGTACTCATCTCTATTGGGAACTTTGGTCCACGCAGGACCAGAGAAGACCGATTGAATATCATTGATCTTTGGTCTAAAAATATAATAATCACGGTATTTACTTTTAGGATTTTTTAAAGCCTCTAAAAACCATGGATGTTGATCGGATGTATGGTTAAGGACGATATCAGAAATAATTTTCATCCCTCGTTGATGCACCCCATCAATGAGTTGTTTTAAATCTTGTTTCGTGCCAAACCAAGGATGGACTTCCT
>DBCA01000091.1:3150-7373 GCA_002292805.1 Caryophanales bacterium UBA970 | reverse complement strand
CCTTGTCTTTAAAGGCCATTTAACCAAACCTTTAAAACCCTGGGGGCATGAAATTACCGATGTCGGTTTTTTCCCACTTACCCAATTGCCAAAATCCATCTCGTTTAAAATTGAACGCAAGGAATTAATGAAGATGATTAAGGATGCCATACAAGAGGTGACTGCTTTTGAGTAAAGTAAAAAGACATTGGTGGCAAGAAGCCATTGGCTATCAAATTTATCCGCGATCTTTTTATGATAGCAATCAGGATGGTATTGGTGATATCAATGGGATTCGTTTAAAACTTCCTCACCTCCATCAATTGGGGGTTAGTCTTTTGTGGATTTGCCCTTTCTTTGCTTCGCCAATGGATGACTATGGTTATGATGTCAAAGATTACTTACAAGTCGATCCTAGTTTTGGTAGCCTAGAAGATTTTCAAACCCTGTTAAAAGAAGCGCATACCATTGGGATTCGCATCATCATTGATTTGGTCCTTAACCATACGAGTGATGAACATCGCTGGTTTATTGAAGCAAGAAAAAATCGTTACTCAAAGTATCACGCGTATTATCTTTGGAAAGATCCAAAAACCACCGATGAAGGTAAATTGTTACCGCCCACCAATTGGCGTGGCTATTTCTCCGACAGTGCTTGGCATTATGATGACACGGTCAAACAATATTATTTAAAAATATTTTCGAAGAAAATGCCTGATTTAAATTGGGAAAATCCTTCGATGCGCCAAGACCTTTATGACATCGCTCGTTATTGGTTAGACATAGGCGTCGATGGCTTTCGTCTTGATGCCCTTGCCCACTTGGCCAAGGATTTAAGTTTTACCGATTCGACGTTACCAGTGGATGCGGATGGATTGATTCTTGATTCTACCAAGTTTTCTTCATTACCAAAAGTATTTGATTACCTTCAAGAATTTAAAGAAGAAGTGTTAACTAAATATCCTGAAGCCTTGACGATTGGCGAAGTCGGTGGTGGCGTTCAACCCGAAGCATCTTTACAATATGTTCATCCTACTCAAGGTAGTTTAAACATGGTGTTTAATTTCGATACGTGTTGGGAAAATGGTGCGTATGGTTCTGATACCAAAGCTGACCATGAATTAAAAACGAACGTCATTCAACTTAAACAAAATTTTATGAAATGGTATGAGGTGGTGTCTCCCGTCGCCTCCTTACCAATCTATTGGTTAAATCATGATCACCCTCGGGTGGTTTCTCAATATGGATCGGTACGGTTTAGAAAAGAGTCTGCAACCATGCTTGCCACCACGTTATTATTTTTATATGGAACTCCCTTTATCTATAACGGTGAAGAAATTGGCATGAGTAATGTTGATTATGAAAAACTAACCCAGTTTAAAGATGTTTCTGCCATTCAATACGCCAAACAAGCCAGTGACCGATTGGATGAATCCACCATCCTCCGGTTTCTAAGAAGAACCTCTCGCGTCAATGCAAGAACCCCATTTCAATGGAGTGATAAACCTTTTGCAGGGTTTTCAAACGTAGAACCTTTTTTATCGGTCAATGGCAACTATACGGATGTCAATCTTGAAGCACAAAAAAAAGATCCAAAATCTATTTTTAATTTTTACCGCAAAGCCATTGCTTTAAGGAAGAAACCCACGATCTTGAAATCCATCTTGGAAGGACCTCTTTCGTTGGTGGAACCTTTGCATCCCGATGTCTTTAGTTATCTTCACAAAGGTCGACCATCACTCTTGGTGATTAGTAATTTTCGCGCCTATGAAGTGACGTTTAAAATCGATCGCATCATCAACACTGTCTTACTTCATAACTATCCAACGATTGAAAAACGTGGATTGAATCTAACCCTTAGGCCCTTTGAAACGTATGTCTTGGATGTGGAATGAAAACGTCGCATACTTATTATCTAAGGTCGATTCAACCCATCCAAGAAAAAACCTTTCGGCCTTTACTTGAAGATGTCCTTGGACAGAAAATCTCCATTCAAGTGTTATCGAAGACCTTGGTGGTCTTTCAAACCAGTCAAGATGCTGATGCCGACTTGCAATCGTTTCTTGATACCTATCAGCAAGAATTTAATGTTAAATTTCACGCCCTAAAAACGTATCGAATTCATCCCATCGGTGAATATGCCTCCCAATTAGGATTAAAGACCAACCCCGGCAAAGTTGATACCCTTGCAGATTTCGTGTTACAAACCATGCTTGAAGGCAATCGCGCATTTGTTCAATATATATACGAAGAGTTTCAACTTGTTCCTCGTCACTTGATGCAAACGGCATCGACGTTAATGTCCTGTGATATGAAGGCGACAAGTGCCAGTAAGAAACTTTATATTCATCGCAACACGTTTGCATATCGATTAAACCAATTCATTGAACTCACCGGGTTAGATATTCGTTTACATGACCACGCCTTATTCTTTACCCTGGTTCAAAAAGCATTGATGATGCATCGTTGATTTGTGCATTGTGCACAAATCATGTTAAAATAGATTTGTTAAAGTTTAATCAAGGAGATCATTTATGGCAGAAGTAGTATTGAAGAATATTAATAAAGTTTACGACAATAAGGTCCAAGCAGTTTTTGATTTTAATCTCGAAGTGAAGGATAAAGAATTCATCGTTCTTGTTGGTCCTTCAGGTTGTGGAAAATCAACCACCTTACGCATGATTGCTGGCTTAGAAGATATCACCAATGGTGAACTCTTCATTGATGGGACGTTAAGAAATGACACCCCACCGAAAGACCGCGACATCGCGATGGTGTTTCAATCGTACGCCTTGTATCCACACATGACGGTGTTTGACAATTTAGCGTTTGGTTTAAAGATTCGGCATATTAACAAAGAGGAAATTCGTGAACGTGTTTACCGGGCGGCAAAAATTTTAGAAATTGAAAAACTATTAGACCGTAAACCAAAACAACTCTCTGGTGGTCAACGCCAACGGGTTGCTTTAGGCCGAGCCATTGTTCGGAATGCCAAAGTGTTCTTGATGGATGAACCATTATCGAACTTAGATGCCAAGTTACGTGTGCAAATGCGTGCGGAAATCATTAAGTTACACGAAAGCATTGGCGCGACCACCATTTATGTGACCCATGACCAAACAGAAGCGATGACGATGGCGAGCCGAATTGTGGTCATGAAGGGTGGGTATGTGATGCAGATTGGTTCTCCGATTGAAATTTATAATCATCCTGCGAATGTGTTCGTTGCTGCATTCATCGGATCACCAGCGATGAATTTGATGGATGTGAAATACAAAGAAGGCATGATTCATTTTGCTGATGGTTTAAAAATGGAACTACCAGAAAAGTTTAAAAAAGTTTTAAAAGGCTATGACAATAAAGAAGTGGTCTTTGGTATACGTCCTGAAGATTCCCACCGTGAAGATGCTGCCTTAGAAAAATTATTTCCAACCGCCGTGTTAAAGAGCACGATCAAAGTTGCGGAATTATTAGGCCATGAATATATTATTCATACGAATTTGGCCGGTAATAATTTAATTAGTAAGATTGACGCGCTTAACACCTATCGCATTGGCGATTCGATTAAACTAGTTCTCAATTTAGAAAAAGCGCATATTTTTGATAAAGAGACACAAAAGACATTGATTTAATTCGTTGGATTGCAAAAAAACCACAATCAAGCTTGTGGTTTTTTTCTTGAATGAAATCAAGATAAATTCGGTATAATTTGAAAGGTAACAAAGGAGCATGCACGTATGCGTACTTCAGGAATCTTATTGGCCGTTTCTTCTCTTCCTTCATCATATGGTATCGGTGATTTTGGTAAACAAGCTTACCAATTCGTCGATTCTATGGTCAAGGCAAAAACGAAACTTTGGCAAATGTTACCACTGAACCCTTTGGGTTATGGAAATTCTCCCTATCAACCGTATTCATCCAAAGCGATGGATGAATTATATTTATCTCTAGATTTACTTCATGACGCTGGATTGATTAAAAAACCAAAACCATTTCAAGCACACAGTGTTCGTGTTGATTATGATGCCGTCAGGAAATATAAATCCACGTATTATCAAGAAGCGTTTAAAAACTTTAAAGCCGATGCAAAATACATACGATTCTTAAAAGATCAACCATGGGTTGAAACGTACGCCATTTTTGTGACTTTCAAAGAACTCCATCAATTACAAATGTGGACCACATGGCAAAAAGAATTTAAGACCTATGTTAAAAACAAAGCGATTGATTTAACACCTTACTTA
>DBCA01000091.1:0-3123 GCA_002292805.1 Caryophanales bacterium UBA970 | reverse complement strand
ATTCAATACCATCAAATGATTCAGTATTTGCTTTTTACCCAGTTTATGGCCCTTAAGCAATATGCCAACCAACAAGGGGTTTTATTTGTTGGTGATATCCCTATTTATGTAGGGATTGACTCGATTGATGTGTGGACGAATCAATCTCAATTTATGTTAACCCCGGATGGAGAGCCAACGTTTATTGCCGGCGTTCCACCGGATTATTTCTCAGTCACAGGTCAACGCTGGGGTAATCCCCTTTATCGATGGGATGTGATGGAAAAAGATAAATTTAAATTTTGGATCGATCGTTTGGGTTATAACGCTCAACTCTTTGATATTATCCGCATTGATCATTTCCGGGCATTTGATACGTACTGGAAAATTCCTTCCTCATGTCCGACCGCAGTAGAAGGCGCATGGATTGAAGCTCCTGGATATGCATTGTTTGACACGATCAAAAAACAATTACCTAATCTAAACATCATCGCCGAAGATCTTGGCGATTTAAGGCCACAAGTGTTAACCCTTCGCGATCATTATCAACTTCCTGGCATGAAAATTATGCAATTTGAATTTCCCATTTATCCAGATAGTTCTGGAAAATTACCTCAAGCCATTGAACCTAAATTGCCTTCGCATGCAATTGCATATACTGGCACCCATGACAATCAAACCACGATGGGTTGGTATCAAAAATTAGCAACGAGTTCTCAACAACAATTGGCAGTCTTTTTAAAAGCTTACAAGGGAACCATTTCCGAAAAATTAGTTCAATACACCTTGGATGCCAAACCTAATCAAGCCATTTTACCGATGCAAGATTTGTTATCTTTGGATGACGTAGCAAGAATGAATGTTCCAGGTACCATCGGTTCGCCAAATTGGGAATGGAAATTAAAAGATTTTACAGAATTTGAAAAATTGATTCCTAAGCTCCAACAATGGTTAACCACCAGTAAACGCATTTAAAATCAACCGTTGCTCTTTGCTTTTATGTTAAGATGATTTTATGATTGTCGAGGAGGATCAACGATGGCAACACCGCACATTCAAGCATCATTAGGCGATTTTGCAAAAACGGTCTTAATGCCGGGTGATCCTTTACGCGCGAAATATATTGCCGATACTTTCTTAACCAATGTCAAACAAGTGAATACCGTTCGAAATATGTTTGGTTTCACTGGTCTTTATAAAGGCAAACCTGTCTCGGTGATGGCTTCAGGCATGGGGATGCCAAGCATGGGGATTTATTCCCATGAACTGTTCACCACGTTTGCTGTGGACACCATCATTCGCGTGGGGACCACCGGCGCATATGTTAAACAAGCCAAGTTATTCGATATCATCATTGCCCAAGGGGCAAGCACCGATAGCAATTGGGCAAGTCAATTCCAACTTAGAAATGGTACATTTTCTGCCTTAGGTTCTTTTTCTTTATTAGAACAAGCGGTTCAGCAATGCCGAAAGATGAATGCACCTTTCCATGTTGGTAATGTCTTAAGCAGTGATGTATTTTATGATGTTGATCCTGATAAATGGAAAAAATGGGAAGCCCTTGGCGTCCTTGGTGTTGAAATGGAAGCATATGCTTTACATGCAAACGCAGCAAGATTGGGAAAACAAGCTTTAGCGATGATGTCAGTTTCGGATTCATTCCACTACAAAGAAATTCTTACACCAGAACAACGAGAAGTTGGATTGAAAAAAATGCTTGAGGTAGCGTTAGAAATCGCTCCATGAATATTGGCAACTTAACAAATTTACAAATCACCATTATTACGTTGCTTGGAACGTTTATCGTCGTTTCACTTACCTTTCTACTTTTACCCTTTTTTAAACGACAATATGCGATTCGTAATCTCCATAAATTATTTAATGAAAAGATCCATCGCTATGTCTTAGAAAAAGATTATTATTTGATACCACAAGTCAAAGTGAAATTACCAGGTAATCGCGATGTAATCATTGACCATTTGGTCTTTGGAAACAAATATATTTATGCGATCAAAGATTTATATTTTCAAGGTGGATTACTCGGTAAAGGTAGCGATAAAGAATGGTCTTATTATGAGTATAAGTATCAAGAACCTAAATACCGTTACATACCGAATCCGTTTTTATTGAATCGTCAACGTATTGAAAAACTCATCATGGTAACTGGATTAGATCCTACGCTCTTTATTTCGGTGATATTAGTTAATAATGATGCGATGATCAATCGTATTCCGATCAGTGAGGACAATCAATTTATCATCAACATTCGCCAATTTCCAAGATTATTGGACGCAATTGAAGGTCGGGAAACACCACCGTTTAAATCACAAATTCTTGATAAAGCTGTCATTGATATTAATGACATGAATATGAAGAATAAAAAGATTAAATAAATATTATTTTTTTAATTTTTTCTCTTTAATTAAAGCATTTAAATCTTCTGTTATTTTCTTATTCTGACCATGATGAACCGCAATGGTGATCGTATACACCATTAAGTAAATTAACATAAACACATAAACTAATCCGATTAATCTCGATAATAGAGGTGAATATATCACGCGCATAATCGGTGCGATAGGTAAAACAAGAATTAAAGATACAAAGATACTAATGATTCCACTGCCCCATTTGAATTGGTATATTTTGATCGCAAGATGAATCAATATCGAAACAATTAACGATCCAAGGACCACTTCAAACAAGAAAACTTGGCCTTCAATTCTGGGAATAAGATTTGTCAAAATCCCAAGGATTCCCATGATAATGGAAACCCATGTATAGACGAGCGTAAACCCTTTGGTTATGTGTTTCATTTTTTGTGTGTTCCTAACTTTGTTTTTATCGATTTTACATACATTCGACTAATTTCTATTAAGTCGCCATTATCTAACATTGCCTCTAGTTTGCTATTGAACAAGGGTCGAAAACTTTTCAGGTTATGAAGATTAATAATGGTACTTTTATTTACACGAACAAAGGGATCTCCCCAAGCTTCTATTTCATATAGTTTTGGTGGCACGATAAAGCTATCATTTTTGGTAAATACAATCGTTTGTTCATCTTGACTTTCAATATAATAAATATCTAAAAGTGGAATCTTAAATTGTCGATCCCCTTTCTTTCCTAGAATGATTTCTTGTG
>DBCA01000052.1:1127-7900 GCA_002292805.1 Caryophanales bacterium UBA970 | reverse complement strand
GGCTACAAGTCACTTACCGCAATCAGCAGCAAGAGGTGACGAAATATTGGATTGGAATAAAAGACATTCTTGAAAATAAACGGCTTGTGGTGGATGCCGTGAAGTATGGCCAGATTGAACAAGAGGTCAAAGAACTTAATATCTATGCTGAATCGATTATAGAAGCCAATCTCATTGATTCAACGTATTATCCACATAGTTCAAAACTCATTGAAAAATTAGAAAACAACCACGTTCAATACAGTTGGTTAAGTTATTTTGATACCGACCATGAAGTCTTAGAGTATTACAAATTATGTGCGATGGAAGATAACGACCTCGAAGAAAGAAACTACACATTACTATCTGGATTTGATCAATTTCAATTAGTGGACAACGCTTACAAACTTCAACGAGAAGACCAAATCGCCACCATCTATAAAATTCTATCGAAACAAACCTTCAATGCTTCTGAAGAAAGACCCCTTTTCTCTAGACTATCCATGAATGTGTTAGCAATTCGATCAAACCGTTCGATTCGACCAATCCTCTACCGTGATGTCCGACTCAATCTCAATGATAAGTCCCTGTATGTAGGCAATACCTTACGCATCAATACAAGCTTTAAGAATGAAACGACGCACTTTCATATCAAGCATTACATTGGCATGGAAGCAAAAGCGTTTCTTGAGCTATATCAAGCGAATACAAAGACCGCGTTAAACCTCATTGAAGAAAACCTTCATGATTATGAACGGCTTGATACGAGTCCTTATTTGGCCGTCTTTCAAAAATCATCCACCGTGTCTTATGAAAAAGAATATAAACAAATTGCCGCGAATTTCTATAAGAATGAACTTAGTAAACCTTTATTCGCTTTCTTTGGTAAGTTAGGCAAAATCAATCGCCGATCAAAAAGAGACTATCCTGTCTTTCTAACGACCAATCAAATTAACTTTGATCAACTTAGAGGTGTCTTTAACGCAATCAATCAAGACATCACTTATATCCAAGGCCCACCTGGTACGGGTAAAACCCACATGATTAAAGAAGTTGCGATTAGTTCATTGTTCAATGATCGCACCATGCTCATCGTGTCGAATAACAATGAAGCGATTGAACAAGTTGATGTTCGATTGAATGCGTTGAAACATTCCAATAAAGCCATCCCATTTATTTCTTTAAGGTTAGGCAATTACGATAAGACCCAAGAAGCCTTAGAAAAGATCAAACGTGAATTCATCAAACTTCAATCCAACAAAGACAAACCCGATGAAAAGAAATTACAAGAAACCAAAGCCAAGATAACCTCAAGCCTAACGAATACCAACAACCTGATTGAAGCCTTTGAACGCCGTGGGTATTTATCACAACGCTTAACGGATTTAGAAGCGATTCTCAAGTTATCCAACCAAAAACTTTTGCCAACCAACATCAAAGAAGAGATTCAATCCATTCAAGCGGAATTAAAAACCTTGCCAAATGTCACCGAGGAACAACTGATCAACGGCATAAAAGTAGATGAAAAACTCTTATCTCAATACCTCTACTTCTCTTCGATCAAACGCTTAGCGATGTTAAATCGAGATAGTTATGAAGACCTTCGCAAGATCATCCTCTCTGAAGATCCTGAACTCAAAGTTGAACAGTTTAATGAATTTATCGCGAATAACGATAACTTAGAGAGGCTGCTTAAAGTATTTCCAATTATTGTCACCACGAACATGAGTGCAGTTCGACTCGGAGATGCCTCTGTTCACTTTGATTTAATGATCATGGATGAAGCAGGCCAATGCCAAGTGGCCAATTCACTGATTCCCATGGCTAGAGCAGAACGCGCCTTGTTTGTGGGCGACCATCGCCAACTTCAACCGGTTATCAGTTTAGATCCTTCCAAAAATAAGGAATTAAGAGAAGCCTTTCAAATCGAGGATGCTTATGATTATGTGGATAACTCTATTCTTAAGCTCATGAGAAAAGTCGATGATAAGTCGTTAAATATTCTATTGAGAAGACATTATCGTTCTCACCATTCCATCATTGAGTTTAGTAACCAGAAATATTACGGTGGCAAACTAATCTACGATAAACAAGAAGGCAAAGATAAGATTCAAGTCATCAATATCGACAATAAACAAGATAATCTCAGAAACCAAGCAAGACGAGAGATCGCGGAAATTCTTAAACTTGTGAAAGCAAAAGAGTTCGATTTTAAAGACATTGGAATCATTACCCCGTTTAGGAACCAAGCCTTTGAAATCAACAAAGCGTTTGATGAACTAGGTTATAAAGATATCAAAGTTGGCACAGTTCATACGTTCCAAGGTGGGGAAAAAGAACATATTATCTTTTCAACCGCGCTGACCCAAAACACGAATGAAAAAGCAGGGCAATGGGCGGTAAACTCAGAAGAACTTATTAACGTCGCAGTAACGCGGGCAAAGAAAAAGTTCACGATGGTCTGTGATGTCAATGTCATTCGCTCTTTATCCAAAGATGATAAGTCTGACTTATATGAACTTTATCAATACATCCAAAAGAAGGGTTTAGAAAGAGTTTCTCAAAACGAAGATGTCTTAGATAACTTCTTAAGAACCGATGATACGTTCTCCGAACAAGAATTCTATGAAACGATCTCCCACTACGCATCTACACAATCCAACATCAGAGTGGGTAAAAAAGAACCCATCAAAGATGTTGTGAAGGTAGATAAAAAGAGTTCATTCTATCAATACTCATTAGTCGCACACTTTGACTTTATTCTATACGTGAATGATCAACCCTTGATGGTCTTTGAAATTGATGGTTCAGAACATGAAATGGTAGATAAGCGAAAGAACTCAGACATGATGAAGCAAGCCTTATGTGATCACTTTAAAATCAAACTAAACCGCCTGCCAAATCATCAAACTCGTCGATATGACTTAGTGGCGGAGTTTATCAATATTAGTAAAAATTAGTTTCTCTTTAATCTTGCAACGAAATTAACTGGATCAATTTCAAAGTTATCGGAAATTTTTCCACTTACCTTGTACAATTTCGGTGTTTCAGAATCGCAATCAAAAATTCTATAAACCCAGTAATCTGAACCTAGTTGATTTGATTTTTCAACTTCGTTTGCACTTACAAAAAAATCAGTGTCGTACTTGGATACCGTTGTTTTAACTTCAATGAACATCTTCTTCAATTCACCATTTGGTTTTATATCAACCGATTCAATATCATACCCATAGGTATCTGTTTGCTTACTTATCCACTTAATTTGTTCAACTAGATTATCGTATCCTTCTTTAATAAGCCGTTCTTTTTCCCATTGCAAAACTAATTCTTCTCCAACTAATCCAGTTCTTGCACTCTCTCTAGCTTTTTGAATATAATCCGTCTTTTTGTCGCTGCCAATCGCTAATTTTTTTAAGCGCCTAATCTTATTTCTATTTGGCTGAACCTCAATTAAATCTTTAACAATTTTTGATTGGGAATCTGAATCTTTGAGGACCTTTTCAATTTCTCTTGTTGCCTCTTCAAAAGCTACCTTAACTTCATTAGGACCATCAAGAATATTGAGAACTGATTGTTCATAAGTTTTTGGATACATTAGATTGGCGACTTCATCATAAAGTTTTAGCATTTCATTTAAATCACTCAGCAATTGGTCATCATTAAATTTTTTAGAAGGATAATATTTGCTTATGATTGTGGTTTTTTCATATCCATAACCCTTATCGCCTCTTACCCCTCCCAATTGAATAGGTGTTTTTGAAAAGAATGACTCTTCAATCTCGTTTTTAAAATAATTAGCTACTTTCTCTGCATAATCGTATTTATCTTTTTTGTAGTTATTCTCAAAAAAAGTTATTCCTTGATTGAGGGTAATGTAAAAACCATTCATATTTCTCTGAAACAAATAAGCAATATAAATAGATTCCTGAGGCGAAGTGGTTAATTTTCTATTCATTAAACAAACCCAAGGATAATCTGTTCTATTACCAATTCCCTCTGTTCCCTTAACATAGATCTCTGTACGCTTTAATAACTGATTAAATGCTTTAGGCAAGTCAACCACCAATAATTTATGTGACTTTGAGTTTTGATCTACTTTTGCATTTGTCTCAGATAAATAAGTGTCGAGAACCTGTTGAAATAAATTAGCAATCATATGTGCTCCATTAAATTAATTATAGTCTCAAATTAAATTACTATACATAAAAGCTTAATCACACGGACTAATCCTCCGTTTTGACATGATGGATCAATTTAGATACGTTTCAAAAAAACCTAATTGAATATAAGGTTAAAGATGATGTGTTCTACGGTTAAAAGAACCTTTTTCCATGTAATCTGTTGTGCAAATTCATATGCAGATTGATATTGTTTCCATAATTGATTAAGTTGAGGATCGGTTTTGATCATCTTTAAAATATCTGCAACATTTTGTTCAATGGTGGTCAACGATCCGCGCTGGGTTGAAGTTTTGATAAAGCCTTTTTTAAGCATGTCTAATTGAATGGATGCTTGAAATCTAGACCATAAGATAAAAACATCATAAAAATCTCTCATTCTTGTATTGACCTGTGCTCTCATTAAAATGGTTTCTAATTTTTCTGAAAGAATGGTTTCTACGTTATAAGACTTTAAATGGAGTTTTTTGCCCTTAATCAATGTTTGATAGTGAAAATCGATCTCATGAGGGGTGATAACATCTCCTGCTGTTAAATCAATCTTGATGGTTTCAACCAATCCATCAAATGCGACTTGAATGGTTGCTCTTAGTCCTTGGTAGGTTGCCTCCTCAAGGATGGTTTCAAGTTTGATCAGATTCATATGGAGATTAGCGATGGTGGGAATGGAAAGAATATGCTGGAATACACTTTCGATTACTTGGTGGTTTAATGCAAGTGACTTGATGGTTACATCTAAATCTTTGGTTGTTCTTAATTCAATTTGGGTTATGGCTGCAATTAAAAATCCACCTTTAATAACAAATTGATGACAATACTCAGATTGAGCAAGCTTTTCAAGAAACAAATCAAATAGGGTCATTCTTAAAACAATTCCCGGGCTTAGATTTAACTCCGTTGCTTTGTTTTTGACGAGCGCATTAAGTTGAACACGGGTAGTCACTATAAAACCTCTAAGTAAGTTCTTAAAATCTTCGCTACTTGAAACGTTGAAGCATAATTCATGAGTTTGATCATGTTTCGGTTTGAGCGTCTTGCATATGTCTTTACGGCTTGAATCACAAGGCCTTTGTCTAATTTCGATCGCGATCGAATCAAATCGCATAGGGTTCGTTCAGCATCATACAACTGAATACGATGCCCAAAAGGTGATGGCATTGAGCTAAGACCAAGCTTAAAGCATTCGCGCTTGATTGTGAAAATTTTAAGTAAAGGATGCTGAACTTGGGAAGTGTTATATCCGGTGGGTAAGGTGACATGATACACTGATGGATCTCGATCAATCAAACCATGGAGGTAGGCCGCAGTAAGATGGGAATAAATCATTTGTTTTTTTTGCTGAAAAATAAAAAACATATCCTCCCAAGCGTCTTTGCTGCGATAAATACCTGAAGATACTTTAATGAGTTTTTCTGTTTTGATAAACATAGAAAAGTACTGAGGATGGACACCTTGTTCTTTTACCATCTTCGATGTGATAAAACCTTTATTTTCTGCAATTATTAATTTTAATTTTTGTTGATAAATCATAGGATGTTGATTGATATGCTTTGATTATATTTAATAAAAGTTATTTTGTCAAACCTTACTCTTACTTAATAGATGTAAATTCTAGCATTCAACAAACTAAAAATATTGATTCATGATTCTAATCTAGATACTGGTCGTAATATAATTTATTCATGGTGCAAAACAACTTCAATCAAAAACTCATCCATACATATTTTGAAGGGATTAAGCTCTATGCAAAGGCTATGCCTTTTGAAGATGCGATCCGCTACCAAGATGGCAACCAAGTTGATAAATTCAGTCATAACTTTTTATTGTTGTCCCAACCAACCATCAATCCACTTACCATTCGGCGTTACCTTGCCACCACCAAGTCATTTGGATTTAGTCAGTTTGTCACCTTATCACCAGACACCCAAGCGACCATTCAATCGCTTCTTCTTCCACATACACCCATCAAGGAATCGTTGATGATGATGAGCGCCCCGATCGAATTACTGCTTAAGAACATTCAAATCTCTCATGCTGATGTAACCATTGACCACCTTCAAGAACGTCATCAAACTTCCTTCCTAACGTTCAATCACGCAATGGATGTTGCGTACGGAGACGATTATGCCAAAGGTAACGGTAAGCGAATCCTTGAGGTGTTAAAGCAATACCCCCAACACGCTGGTTATCTCATCGCCAAACAAAACGATTTTATCCTCGGTCAAATTGGCTACCACCGGTTTAATGAGATAGGTGAAATCGATGAATTTTATGTACGTGATACTCATCAACATCAAGGAATCGGCAAATCGATGTTCCTCAAGACCATCCAGCATTTAAAGCAACTCGGGGTACAAGTCGTCATGCTTGTAGCGAATCCAAAGGACCAAGCGTACACCATTTATCAGCATTGGGGATTTCGTGATGTCACTAGCCTATTTCAGTTAAGAATACATGTCAAAACCTCATCTAAGATAGAAAGAAAAATTGTAAGACATGCAAATTAAATTTTTTAATTTGCATTTTTTTAATAAATATACAAATTATGTTAAAATAAGCTTATGAAATCTTTATCGAATCGAACAGGTTTTTATTCTACCATTGGTAAAGGCTTAA
>DBCA01000052.1:0-1030 GCA_002292805.1 Caryophanales bacterium UBA970 | reverse complement strand
GCCAGTTACCTTACAGAAATCAATACGATAACCAAACATGCAGATGTGCCAATTTTCATCGCCAGCATGATTCGAAAAGAAGCCCTACTTAGTAGCCAAATAGAAGGCACTCAAGCAACCATTGAAGATTTGTTTTCTGCGGAATCCACTCAAATGGTCAACGAAGATGTTGAAGAAGTCTTTCAGTATCAAAAGGCTTTTTCATTTGCAATCAACTCCTTAAAAAAGATGCCCTTATCGCTTCGGCTCATCAAAGAGATTCATGCCATCTTGTTAGATTCACAGCGAGGCCAACATCAACAACCCGGATTGTTTCGTCAAAGTCAAAATTGGATTGGTTCTCCAGGGTCAACCATTCAAACTGCAAGATTTGTGCCACCTCCACCCGATGTCATGCTCAAATCTCTCTTTGATCTTGAGAAATGGATTCATGATCCAAACCCAGTTCACCACGCCCTGATTAACGCCGGCCTTCTTCATTATCAATTTGAAACTATTCACCCTTTCTTGGATGGCAACGGTCGACTGGGAAGAATGCTGGTGATGCTTTACTTAATTGAAAAAAAAGAGTTGACCAGTCCATATTTGTATCTTTCCCATGCATTAAAACAACACCAACAAACTTATTACTCTCATCTTGGTGAAAGTAGAAACCAAGGTAAGTTAGAAGATTGGCTTAAATTCTTTCTAACTTCTATTAATGAGGCTTGTGAAACGACGTTATTAATTTTTGAAAACCTTCGCAAATTAAAAGCCCTTCATGAATCCTACATTCCTCAGAAGTATTGGCTCTACTTACGATATATTGAATCGCATCCCATCTTTACGGTCGATGGCATGATGTCCACGTTAAAAAAGCCATATGATCAAGTGAATCGGATGGTTCTTCGCTTAAGGAAACTCAACCTCATTACCACCCAACAACGTGCAAAAAAGAATCGGCGATATGTTTACGAATCTTTATTGAAGATTGTGCAATAACTGCGCAATTTTCCTAAAACATCTTGTGGTTACAAAACTCAGCAACAAC
>DBCA01000013.1:21693-27394 GCA_002292805.1 Caryophanales bacterium UBA970 | reverse complement strand
CCCAACCCACCACCATCGCGTGATCAACGCCAACGGCTTGCGCATCATTAAGGATTTGTTGCCATCGATGTGTAAACGTGTCTGCGTTTAAATGACAATGGGTATCGATGATTGCCATTATTTACCAACACAAAATCTAGAAAAGATTTCGCTTCCTAAATCAACTTTGCCTTCTAGACCAAGCAATTGAATCAATTCTTGATAAGCAAGTTGAAGCGAAGAAGAAATGAGGTCGGTGGTGAGATCAGCTTCTGCGTCTTCAATGGCCTTCAGTAGGTGTTCTCTGATTTGTTTTAAAGAACCTAATTGCCTGCTGTTGTTAAAACTTGGCGTGTAATAGTTAGCTTCTTGAATCCCTAACGATTGCATCATCGCATCCAACAACGGAAGAATATCTTTGCTTTTGGCAGAGATATAAAGTTTTTGTTTGTCATACTTGGTGAGTAAGTCTTTTTTGTTATAGACGTGAATCACAGCCTTGGTTTTTAATAAAGCATTCAGCGCGTCATCGTCAAACTCACTAGGGTTGGTCGCATCCTGAACATAAATCACCACATCCGCTTGTTCAACGGTGGTGATTGCTTTTCTAATCCCAATGGCTTCAATGACGTTATCGGTTTGGCGAATCCCTGCGGTATCAAGAATTTTTAAGACCACCCCGCGAAGGTTTAATTCTGCTTCAACCACATCTCGTGTGGTTCCTGCGATATCGGTGACAATAGCTTTTTCTTCGTTAATGAGTGCATTCAGTAATGAAGATTTACCAACATTAGGTTTACCGATGATGGCAACTTTGATGCCTTCTTTGATTAACCTACCTTTTTCACCTTCACCGATGAAGGTGTTTAATAAGCGCACAATCTCAACACAATCGGTGATCACTTTTTCTTTGGTTGCTTGTTCAATATCTTGATATTCTGGATAATCAATATTGACTTCAATCAACGATAAAATGTCGGCAAGGCGTTGACGAATTGGGGCGATTTTTTCACTGGTTTGTCCAGTTAATGATAATAACGATAAACGCTTGGCTTCAATGGTGGTTGCTTGAATGACATCATGAATGGCTTCTGCTTGAATTAAATCAACTTTTTGATGAAGAAATGCTCGGGAAGAAAATTCACCCGGATTGGCATTTCGCGCGCCTTTGGCGATGAGGGTTTCAATGAGTTGATAGGCAATCAAGGGTGATCCATGAATGATGATTTCAAGCAAATCTTCTCCGGTGAAACTCTTAGGGTCTAAGTATTGAATGACCACCGCTTGGTCAATGATGTCGTCACCGTCACGAATGGTTCCAAGGTGAACACCGCGTTCTTTTTCTAACGTTAAATCCTTAGAAAAAATAGAGGAAAACATTGAAAAAGATTGGGGTCCAGAAAGACGAACAATCGCCAACGCACTTTTGGTGGGTGGGGTTGCTAAGGCTACAATGGTGTCACTTAATTGGTGCATACATGATTAAAAAAGCCCTTTCGGGCTCATGGTTATGGAATATAACGAATGCAAATAGCGCGGTGGTGTCCTTCGCCTACGCTTTCGGTTTTGATGTTTGGCATCCCCGTGAGTGCGCCATGGACCATCCGTCTTTCATCCGCGGGCATTGGATCTAAGGTGACATCGACTTTGGTTCTTGTTACATCACGAGCAATCCGTTTTGCAATTGCGATGACTTTGTCGTACTTGGCTTCTTTGTAATCATTAATGTCTAGTAAAATTCGGAAGCGTTTCTTAAATTTACTTGAGGTGGCTAACCGAACCAATTCATTTAACGCTTGAAGAGTGATTCCGTTTTTACCAATCAAGATTGGGTTGCGTGATGAATTGATGGTGATGTTAATAATGTCGTCTTTGATGGTTGTTTGGGCAGTAACATCAATTCCCATTTGTGAAATGGTTTTGATTAAATATGCTTCTGCAAAGGCAATCGCGTCAGAGACTTCGTAGACTTCAACAACTAATTTTCTAGAAAAGATTCCGGTTTTTTCATCGACGATTTTATACGATAAATCATTGGCAGGAATGTTTAACTCTTTTTCCGCTTGGGCTAAAACATCTTCTAATGTTTTTGCGATGTAAGTTTTCATTTTTTATTCATACCTCCAAGGAGTCGGCGTGTTAATAACGTTTGTGCTAAAGAAATTAACGCACCAATAAACCAATAAATTCCCATTGCGCTTGGTAGCGAGAAACCCATGACGATGATCATGATGAACATGACATTGCTGACCATGTTCGCTTGGGATTGTGAGGATTGAGCGGCGTTACTTTTCAGGGTGTGAGCGACTTTCTTTTGTGATTGCTTTTGAAACCACATCGGTAATTTCATCGCGATAAATTGGGCGAGGGTCATCATCACAAAGATGACAACTGCTGTCCACCACGAGGTTTGAAACCAATTGCTGGTGATGACGCCACCTAAAGGAGAGGCAAGATTTAAATCTAAGAAACTACCGGTCGCTAAGACCGCCGATCCTGTCATCGCACCCCAGACGGCGATAAAGACTGGAAATTGAACGAAAGCAATTAGGATTTGATTGAATGGATTGACCCCATGTTTTTGATAGATGGCCCATTGTTCTTGTGCCATTCTTTGTTTTTCATATTGGTTGGTGTTTGCGTTGGGATATTTATTTTGTAACTTGGCAATTTCCGGTTGTAATAAACTCATCTTTTGTGACGCTAAGGTAGATTTAAAAGTCACTGCAATCATCAATCCACGAACAATGATAGTGGTTAATAAAATCGATAATACTTGGCTTAGCCCAGGAATGTTGGATGCAAAGGTGGTGTTAAAAAATTCAATTAAGAAAGCAACTGGATAAACAAATAAACCTTCGATTAATCCACGAGAAAATGCTTCTGCCCACGATTTACCTTCAAACAAATACTCACCATTTGGACCATAACTTCCAGTGGTGGTGGTGATGCATGAACGGTACTGAGCGGCAAATTGATCGATGGTGGTTTTATAAAGTTGAGTGAAATCAAAGTTAGGCGTTTCTGAAGTAGGTAATTCTAATTTAATTTCATTAACCCAACGGTCCCAGTTATTCCATAACACTGAATTGGTACCAAGGAATTTGACATAACCATAATTGGCTAAAATCGCTGTTTGATCAAGATTTCCTTCGTTATTGGTGGTGGCAGTTAATGTCGCGGTTTCTAAAACCTTTTCGTCGATGGCTAACCAAAAAGCATCGGATGGTGTATCAAAACCACTTTCTTCTGCTTCGGTAATGATGCCAGCTAGACCAGCGTTGGCGACAAATTGAGTTGGATCTTCACTGACGTTTCCATTTTCATACGCGTACATGACGCGACTAATATCTTGTGGTGAACAAAAGGTTGCGGTGCATGAAGATAAAACAAACAACCCCCCCATTAAAATGATGAACTTGTGTGTTTTGGATAGTTGTATCAAATGAGCTTCCTCCTTAAGGATGAAAGTTGACTGATAAGATGAGTTTGATTTTCTAAGAATGTTTTACCTAAATAAACATGTCGCACAATCACGATGTAGTCGATGGGATCTGTTAATACAAATTGTTTGCTAAGCATCATTTTAATTTGTCGTCGGATTTTATTTCGAACCACAGCAATCCCAATTTTTTTACTCACCGAGATACCAACGCGAGTTTCCCCACTTTGCTTTTTGAAGCCGTAGATGGTGAATTCGGGTGATTTGACATGAATCTTTTTAGCAAGAACAACTTGGAAGTCAGCGTCTTTCAATAAACGATGACTGCGTTTCACAATGAAAAATCCTTAAGCAGAAAGCTTGGTTCTTCCTTGTTGGCGACGCAATTTCAAGACCTTACGTCCACCTTTGGTTGCCATTCTTTGACGGAAACCATGAATTGATGCACGGCGTCTTTTACTTGGTTGATATGTGCGTTTCATCCGAAAACCTCCAGGTCATACTTAGAGTATGCGCATAAAATTATAGTCATTTTGTCGGTGAAAAGTCAAAAGAAAACAAATCTTTTGGTGAACGAATAAAACTGGTCAATCATCCCCTAGGTTGTTTTGCACTTAAAAGAGTGGTTTTGAAAGTTGTCCCCACAATCCAACGTGGAAAATATTTGTCCACATAGTTATCCACAATTGCAAGATGTGGAAAGTGTGGAAAGTGGTTTAATATCGATACTTTTTAAGGTTGAAATGTGGACAACCAATTATTAACAAAATTCAGAGTGTTTTTTTACACATCGCTTACTTATAATGATGAGCATATGGTTGCCCCAACTTTATCAGAAATAGCTCAACTTTGGGACCGTGTCTTAGAGCGGCTCCAAACCAAAATTAACGATCGACATATTTTCGATTCTTTTTTTGCTGATACCTATATTCATGCGATTGATGCGAATGAAATTAAGGTTGTGGTGAATTCAGGATTGGCATCGAATTTATTATCCACCAAATACATTGATGTGTTGGCCATGACGGTGGCAGAAGTCACCCAAACTAACTTCAAATTGGTGTTCTTACAAAAGGGTGAACTAGAAAAAAATATTAAGGCAAATGAGAAGAAACCTTCGTTCTTTGCAAGCTCGTTTGTGAATAGAAAATATACTTTTGACAATTTTGTGGTGGGAACTTCCAATCGCGAGGCTCACCAAGCGGCTGTTTTAATCGCTTCGAACCCTGGAAAATTGTTTAACTACAATCCTTTATTTATTTATTCCCAATCCGGTTTAGGCAAGACCCATTTACTACATGCGATTGGTAACTATGTCCGGGAAAACGCACCAAGTCTTAAAGTGCTTTATATTACCACCGATGATTTTGTCGATGAATTCATAAAGTATGTCAGTGGTGAAAAAGATTCTGATAACATGAAAGATTTCTTTAAGGCCATCGATGTGTTGATGGTGGATGATATTCAATTTTTATCGGAAAAAGTAAAAACAGAAGAAATGTTTTTCCATATCTTTAATCATTTGGTGAACGCTGGAAAGCAAATAATTTTAACCAGTGATCGTCATCCTAGTGAAATACGAGGTGTGGAATCTAGATTGGTCACCCGGTTTAATTCTGGGTTAACCATGAATATTACCGTGCCTGATTTACCAACCAGGGTGGCTATCCTAAAAAAGAAAATTGAAGCGAATGGGTTAGATATTACTTATTTTGATGAAGAAGTATTTCATTTTTTTGCTGAACGTTTCTCGAATAACGTCAGAGAACTAGAAGGCGCGTTAAATCGTTTGGTTTTCTATGTGATTAACATCAAACAAACGAAACACATCACCATGGCGGTGGCGATTGAATCCGTTCAACCACTGATTGGTAGTGGGGTCACCTTAAGTTCATTAACTGAAAATAGAATTATTAATACGGTGGCAGATTATTACAACCTTACTTCTCAACAATTAACGGGTCGAATTCGTACGAATCAAATTGCGATGGCAAGACACATCGCCATGTACTTAATCAGAACCTTGTTAGATGTTCCTTTTTTAAAGATCGGCGCATTGTTTGGTGGCAAGGATCACTCAACGGTCATGAACGCTGTGAAAAAAGTGGAGAAATCGTTGAAAGTGGATGAGGCTATTGCCACCGCCGTTGATCAACTAGAAAAACGTTTGAAAAAATCGTAATTATCGCTAGATTTTACCCATCTTATTTTCAAGAATTATGTTAAAATAAATCAAGTAAACGATGGCAAAGAAAGTTATCCACCAAATTCACACGCCTT
>DBCA01000013.1:11499-21619 GCA_002292805.1 Caryophanales bacterium UBA970 | reverse complement strand
TATTAAAGGCATTAAATATTGCAAGTAAGGCGATTGCCATCAAAACACCAATCCCAGTGCTTAGTAATTTTAAGTTGGTGGTGAATGATAAAGGATTGACGATTGTTAGTTCCAATAATGAATTATCCATTGTCACAAGAGTCACGTATTCAAGCAAAGGAAAAGTGTTTTTAACCGACACCAAACACGGTGGCACATTGGTGAATGCCAAATTATTTAGTGAAATTGCCCGAAAAGTTGTTGGAGAAAATTTAAGCGTTGAACTGTTTGATGACACGATTGTCAATGTTGGCGATGGACGTTCTAGTTATAAATTAAACTCAATCAAAGTAGAAGAATATCCTGAATTGGATCTAGATACCACGGGTGTCTCTTTAGAGATGGATACCAAAACATTAAAGAAAGTCATTGAACAAACTGCATTCGCTGCATCCACCAAAGAACAACGTCCCATCATGACTGCAGTCAACTTCGAAGCTTCTGATGGTAAATTAACCGCGACTGCAACGGATTCTGCTCGCTTATCAAGAAAACAAATCACCATCAACAAGCCAGTGAAGTTTGTCAGTAACATTCCAGCAAAAACATTATCTGAAGTGGTGACGATGATGGAACAAGAAGCCACCATCACCCTTTCTTTTACAGAAAAACGCGCCACCTTTGAATTTGGCAACACCTTGGTCATCTCAAGATTGATCACTGGAGAATATCCAAACACAAACAACATCATTCCCAAAACATCCAATTATTATTTAACCGCTAACTCAAAAGAACTTCTTGCCGTCATGGAACGGGTTGCCCTTTTATCCGTGGAACGAGAAAATGTGGTGAAGTTAACCATGAGTGAAACTGCGGTCGAAGTTTCAAGTAAATCCGTCCAAGTAGGATCTGCGAGTGAACCCCTCAGCAAATTTTCATTCAGTGGTGACCGTTTTGAGGTTAGTTTTAATGCCTTTTACCTCATGGAAGCCATCCGTGCTTTTGGGGCTGAAGATATCAAAATTGGATTTATAGGCGATATGAGGCCTTTTGTGTTAAAAAACGATAAAGATGACTCCCTCATTCAGTTAGCAACGCCAGTGCGCACGTATTAGTCATTTAAACGCATTCTGAGGGGTGGTTAGGGAATATTTATATTCCCTAATTTTTGTTTATTGTGGTAAAATTATAGAGGTGATAAGATGGAAAAAAATACGACCATAACGGAAGTAGAGATACACACCGCCTATATCCAATTAGGCCAATTAATTAAAAAAATTGGTTTGGTTGAATCTGGTGGAGAAGTGAAAGCCTTCTTAAACCAAAACCCAATCCAAGTTAACCAAGTTCCTGAACAAAGACGGGGACGAAAACTCTATCCTGGGGATCGCGTAATCGTGTTAACGCAACACATTACCATCAAAGGTGTATGACGATTGATCGTCTAGAGTTGGTTCACTACCGTTCTTATACAAACATCGTACTCACCTTTGATAAACAACTGAATGTGTTTGTTGGTAAAAATGGTGCAGGAAAAACCAACATCGCGGAAGCGATTCATTTTCTTTCCTTAGCCAGGTCCTTTCGCACGAGTAATGATCAAGATTTAATTCAAAAAGGGCAATCTTTTGCAAAAATAAAAGCAAACATTGATCTCCAAGGGCGAAAACAATCCTTAGAAATTGTGATTACCCCTAAAGGAAAAAAGATCTTACTGAATCAAAAACCCATTAAGAAACTATCAGAATTATCAAAAGTCATCCATGTGTTGTTCTTCGAACCAAGAGATGTGATGCTCTTTGATGATGTACCGAAGGTGAGAAGAAAATTCCTTGATACCCATCTCAGCAAACATCAAGAACGCTACCTTCAACAGTTAAGTCAATATGAGGCGTTGCTCGAGGAACGGAATCTATTATTAAAAAGTGGTCAACCTAATCGCGATCACCTCGCCGTCTTAACGCGGCAATTGATTGAGGCAAGTTATCCGATTGTCGTTGCCCGTTTGTCTTATGTGGGGCAATTGAATCGGGTGATGGGAAAAATCACTAGCATGGTGAAGGGTTCCACGGTTGACATCCAACTTCAATACGTCCCCTTTCTTAACCCGGCAATGAATTTCTTTGAAGAAGCTTCTAAGTTGTTTGCAAACAAACTTGAAGAAGACATCAAACGAAAGACAACCCAAGTAGGGGTTCACCGCGAGGACTTTGTGGCCATCTACAACCAACAAACCATCGCGTCGTATGGATCCCAAGGTGAAAATCGACTCGCTGCCATCGCTTTAAAAATCGCTCCTTACTTCTTGGTTCAAGAAACTTCTCTCAGGCCAATCATTGTGCTCGATGACGTCCTCAGTGAACTTGATGAACCAACCCAACAACGCTTACTCAAGTTCCTTCAGAAACTCCAACAAGTGTTCATCACCACGACTCATACGTTAGCCTCAAGCGCGACCATCTACATGATTCAAGACAGCCACATTCAAAGGAGGGCTCTAGAATGAAAGAAACCAAAGACGAAAAGATCGTCCGTGAACTCGCGGAAGAAAAAGAACGGGAAAAAGTAAAAACCGATTATAACGCTTCAAGTATTCAAGTCCTTGAAGGGTTAGAAGCAGTTCGTAAACGTCCTGGGATGTATATCGGCACCACCTCGGTTGCTGGACTTCATCACTTGGTTTGGGAAATTGTTGATAACTCCGTGGACGAAGCGCTTGCGGGTTATGCAAAAAACATCAACGTCATTTTAAATAGAGATGGATCTGTGACCGTCAAAGACGATGGTCGGGGGATTCCTGTTGATATCGTTGCCAAAACAGGTAAACCTGCGTTAGAAACGGTCTATACCGTGTTACACGCGGGTGGTAAATTTGGTGAAGGTGGCGGTTATAAAGTGTCTGGCGGTCTTCACGGGGTTGGTGGATCGGTGGTTAACGCCCTCTCCTCGATGATGCATGTTCAAGTCAAACGTAATCAAAAACTTTATGAAATTCAATTTGGTCAAGGTGGTAAAGTGTTGCAACCTGTCAAAGAAATTGGGGTGAGTGATCAAACTGGCACCACCGTTACTTTTTTAGCCGATCCAACCATTTTTACCGAAACCCAAACGTATCATTACGAAACCATTCGTGATCGGTTAAGACAAATGGCGTATTTGAATGGTGGTTTGCGTTTAACCATTTCCGATGTTCGCGGAGAGACCGAAGTCAATGAAGAGTTTTACTACGAAGGTGGGATCAAAGAGTACGTTCAATACATCAACAAAAACAAACTTCCATTATTTCCGGAAGTGATTTTCTGCTACGGCAGTGAAGATAATATCTTTGCTGAAGTCGCAATCCAATATAACGATGGATATAACCCAAGTGTGTATTCTTTCTGCAACAACATCCACACCCACGAAGGTGGAACCCATGAAGAAGGTTTCCGTTTAGCTACTACACGGGTGATCAATCAATATGCTCGTGAACAAAAGATGTTAAAGGACAGTGAAGAAAATTTCACCAGTGATGACATTCGTGAAGGGATGGCGGCGATCATTTCCGTTAAACACACCGATCCACAATACGAAGGTCAAACGAAAACAAAATTAGGAAACGCCGAAGTCAGAAAGATTGTCTCCAATATTGTTGGTGAACAAATCCATCGCTTCATGATGGAAAATCCAAAGCTCGCTAAAATTGTCATGGACAAAGTTCAACTTGCTGCGGATGCTCGCATTGCCAGCCGTAACGCCAAAGACAACGTTCGCCGCAAAGGGGCGTTAGATTTATCCACGCTACCTGGTAAACTTGCCGATTGTTCTAGCAAAGATCCGGTTAAATCCGAACTATACATCGTTGAAGGTAACTCTGCTGGAGGTTCGGCCAAAAACGGTCGTGACCGCGAAACGCAAGCAATCTTACCGTTAAGAGGGAAGATCTTAAACGTGCAAAAAGCCCAATTAAAGAAAATTTTTGCCAACACAGAAATTGGTAATTTAATCATTGCCATTGGTGCAGGGATTCTTCCAGAGTTTGATGTCAACAAAGCTCGATATCATAAAGTCGTGATCATGACCGACGCCGACGTCGATGGTAGTCATATTCGGATTTTGTTATTAACGTTCTTCTTCCGGTATATGCGCCCATTGATTGAAGCAGGGTATGTGTATATTGCGCAACCACCCTTATACAAAGTTGAATATCATCAAAAGGCTTACTATGCCTATAACGACGGTCAATTAACCCAAATTAAGAAGCAACTCAACCTTCCAGAAGGATATCCATTCCAACGTTATAAAGGGTTAGGGGAAATGGATGCGGAACAATTATGGGAAACCACCATGGATCCCAAAGCGAGAAAAATGTTACGCGTGGCTTTACAAGACGCGATTGAAGCAGATTCTGTGTTTGATGCTTTGATGGGGGAAAACGTTGAACCTCGTCGTGATTTTATTGAGAAAAATGCTAAGTTCGTCAAGAACTTGGATATCTAAGGAGAAGGTTTATGGCAGATAACAAAGATCCAAAAGTCGAAGGCGTCATCCAAGAAGGAATTGAAGCCGGATTAAAAGATGTCGATATTTCCAATGAAGTCAGAACTGCTTTTTTAGATTATTCCATGTCTGTCATTGTCTCGCGGGCACTTCCCGATGTTCGCGATGGGTTAAAACCAGTTCATCGCCGGATTATTTTTGGGATGAATGAACTCGGCATGCAATCCGATAAACCTTATAAGAAATCAGCGCGTATCGTTGGCGACGTCATGGGTAAATTTCACCCTCACGGTGACCAAGCGATTTATTCCACCCTTGTTCGTTTAGCCCAACCTTTCTCGATGCGCTATACCCTTGTCGATGGTCACGGTAACTTTGGTTCTGTGGACGGTGATGAAGCTGCGGCGATGCGTTATACCGAAGCAAGAATGGCGAAGATGGCGATGGAAATGGTCAGAGACATCAACGACGAAACCGTTGATTTTGTCGATAACTATGACGGCACGGAAAAAGAACCAGTCGTTTTACCATCACGATTCCCTAATTTATTAGTCAATGGTGGCTCAGGGATTGCCGTCGGGATGGCAACGAATATGCCAACCCACAACCTAAGAGAAGTGGTGAGTGCAATCAAAGCTTATTCAAAGAATCCTGACATCGATGTCTTGGAATTAATGCAAGATTATATTCAAGGCCCAGACTTTCCTACAGGTGGAATGATCCTTGGCAAAGCTGGCATTCGTCAAGCGTATCAAACAGGAACAGGCTCGTTAGTGATTCGCTCCAAAGTGGATATTCAAGAATTTGAAAATGGTAAGAAACGAATCATCGTGAAAGAAATTCCTTATCAAGTGAATAAGGCGTCGATGATTGAAAACATCGCGGATTTGGTTCGCAATAAAGTCATCGAAGGCATCACCGATATTCGTGATGAATCGAATAAAAACGGAATCCGTGTGGTGATTGAAGTTCGTCGCGACATCATCCCAGAAGTCCTACTCAATCAGCTATATAAGCACACCCAGCTACAAGTAAGTTTTGGGATTATTAACCTCGCCTTGGTCAACGGCCAACCCAAAGTTCTTTCTTTGAAGTCGATGATTCAACATTATCTTGATCATCAAATTGAAGTCATTGAACGACGAACCCGTTATCAATTAACCAAAGCAGAAGACCGTATTCACATTGTGAATGGTTATTTAATTGGGATTAATAACATCGATGAAATCATCACAATCCTTAAAAAATCTGCCAACACTGATTCAGCAAGAGCGTCCCTTTCTCAACGATTTGCGTTATCTGAACGCCAAACCAAAGAAATTGTGGATATGCCATTACGCCGCTTAACTGGATTAGAAAAACAAAAACTTGAAGACGAAAAACTCCAACTCGAAAAGAACATTACCTATTACAACCAATTGCTAGCTGACCGTAAGATGGTGGTGGATTTAATCCTTGCTGACTTGGATGTGATTGCTGAGAAGTTTGGCGATGATCGGATGACAGACATTTCCGACAACCTTTCTTCCATCGAAGATGAAGACCTCATCCCAGAAACAAGCATCGTCATCACGATGACGCAAAACGGTTATATCAAACGCCAATTGCCCGAAGTGTTTAGAACCCAAAACCGAGGTGGTCGCGGCGTTCGTGGCGCGGGCTTAAACGAAAACGACATTGTCTCCATTATCGTTAACGCTCGTACGCACACCGATATTCTTTTCTTCTCGAATTTAGGAAAAGTGTATCGTTTACGGGGTTATCAAATCCCTGAATTTGCTCGCACTGCCAAAGGCATTCCAGTGGTGAACTTATTGAGTTTAGAAAAACAAGAAACCATCAAGTCCATCATTTCTGTGGATGAATATACCGCTGGTCATTACTTATTCTTTGTCACAGAAAAAGGCGTTGTCAAACGTACTGAAATCAAAGAGTTTGAATCGATCCGGCAAAACGGAAAGATTGCCATCTCTTTAAGAGAAGGCGATATGTTACTCGATGTGAAACAAACCACAGGTGCGTTATTTGTTAGTCTTGCCTCTTCCACTGGCAAGATGGTGACCTTTGTGGAAAGTAATGTCCGAGACATGGGTAGAACCGCGGCTGGTGTTCGCGGGATGAAACTTGCGGAAGGTGCCAAAGTGATTGGTGTCTCCACAAGTTCAGAAGGTAAATATATTCTTGTGGTCACCAACAAAGGCTTTGGTAAACTTACCGCCTTTGAAGAATACCGCCAAACCAAACGTGGTGCCAAAGGGGTTAATACCATCAAGGCATCCGATAAAAACGGTAACTTAATTGCGTTAAAATCTGCTAACGGGGATGAAGATTTATTGGTGGTCACCAAAGCTGGTGTCATCATCCGAATCTCCTTAACCCAAGTACGAGTCATTGCCCGATCAACCCAAGGGGTACGTTTAATTCGATTAGCGGAAAAAGAATTTGTCTCTTCCATCGCCATTGTTGAACCAAGTTTAGAAGAGCCTACCGAAGAAGTAGAAACCGTTGAATTGGATAATCCAGTTGAACCAGAAACCCCAGACACAGACGAAGGGGACGAAGACGAAGAAACGGAAGCTTAAACGTATGCTTGATATTCAACTCATCAAAGATCAAACTCAAAAAGTCACAGCATTGCTTGCAAAAAAAGGATTTAAGGTTGATTTTCAACCCTTACTTTTAGATCATCAACAACGAAAACAATGGTTGTTGGAAGTTGAACAAGTCAAAGCAGAAGCCAATAAATTATCTGCCACGGTTCCCCTTGCCAAAAAAGCAGGACAAGATGTTCAAGCGATTTTTAATCAAGTCAAACAACTCAATCAATCCATTCAAGGAAAAGAACAGGCCTTGAAAGCATTAGAAGAAAAGATCGATCAATTCTTGCTTGAACTCCCTAATCTTCCAGATGAAGATTTAAAAGCGGGTGGCAAGGAAGCAAACGAAGTTATTCGTACAGTTGGTAAAACAACTAAATTTACATTTCCCATTAAGGATCACGTCGCGATTGCTGAAGGTTTAGGAATTATTGATTATCAACGAGCAGCAAAAATATCCGGTGCAGGCACATGGATTTATCGAGGGTTAGGCGCACAGTTAGAATGGGCCCTCTTAAACTTCTTTATTGCTGAGCATTTAAAAGATGCTTATGAAATGGTTTTATTACCACACTTGCTTAATTACGAATCAGGATTAACGGCAGGACAATTTCCAAAATTTAAAGACGATGTGTTTTGGTTAAAAAAAGCAGAACCTGAAAAATTCTTATTACCTACAGCAGAAACTGGGTTGGTGAATTTACACCGCGATGAAATTTTAGATGGCAATACCTTACCGAAAAAATATTTTGCGTATACGCCTTGCTATCGTTATGAAGCAGGAAGTTATCGTAGCGAAGAACGTGGGATGATTCGTGGATATCAATTCAACAAAGTTGAACTCGTTCAATACACACGAGAAGAACAAAGCGATGCGATGTTTTTAGAATTGGTTGGCAAAGCTTCATCGTTGGTTGAAAAACTCGGTCTCCATTTTCAAGTTTCTAAACTAGCCGCAGGAGACTGCTCACATTCGATGGCAAGAACGTATGACATTGAAGTGTTTATTCCTTCATTAAACATCTACAAAGAAGTCTCGTCGGTTTCCAATGCCAGAGAGTACCAAGCAAGACGAGGAAAGATTCGTTATAAAGATCCACTCACTCAAAAAACTAAATTTGCCCACACCTTGAATGCCTCAGCGTTAGCCACATCACGTATTTTTCCAGCGATTCTTGAACAATACCAATTGGCGAATGGTGATGTCAAAGTTCCTGATGTTCTCGTACCTTTCATGGGCGGAATCACCACCATTGGCAAACAAAAATAATCCCTCCGTTGTCACCCTGGATGATGAACGCTGGATGCGTTTAGCGATTGAACAAGCAAGTTTTGCCGTTGCGGTCGACGAAGTACCAGTGGGTGCGATTGTGGTTTATCAAAACAAGATCATTGGTCGTGGATTTAATCGTCGTGAAAAAAATCACAAAATTTCTGGCCATGCGGAAATCATCGCCATGGAAGAAGCGAGTCAATTTCTAGAGTCTTGGCGACTCACCCAGTGCACCCTCTATGTCACCCTCGAACCATGTTTGATGTGTACAGGAGCTTTGATTCAAAGTCGAATTGAACGCATTGTCTACGGGGCGAAGGATGAAAAAACTGGGGCAATCCAATCCCAAATTCAAATTCAAAAATTACCAAGAATTCAGCATTTACCGATCGTTGAAGGTGGTGTGCTTGAACTTGCTTGTCAACTTCAACTCCGACAATATTTTGAAAAGAAGCGACATGAAAACGAATAAACTTCTCTATGTAGGTTTGTTACTCTTATCAGGATGCCAATGGAGCACCTCATCTTTATCAACGCCTTCATTTTCTTCATCCATTCCTATTCCTACTGGTGACTTTTCACCTTATTTTCAAGGACGAAAGTTTTTAATTGAGCAAATTAAAACATTCACCTATGCCACCACAACGTTAAGTGATTTCAACGAATTACCTTTATCCAAGATCAATTACCCCACCAATCAAGAGGTTGTCACCCCTTATGCAGTCAAGGATGCTGTGGTGGGACAATTTGCCAATCAAACGATCACCTTTGATCTTAACGCTCAACCTGATGCGCGTGACACCCTTGCGTCGATGGCGGTAGGTGACATTGGTTCAGAAACGGAAACCCTGGCATTGTTGCAACAACTCACCCTGAGTGATGAGGTTTTCAATCAACGAACCACTCAGACCAAAGAAAGAAACTTATCACACGCTTTTTTAGAATCCGATTACTACTGGTTTAATCATTATGTCCTTGAGGAGTCGATGACGATTCAACGTTATCCTAATCACATTCTTCATGGTACGGCGAATCAAGTGAAAACCTTTCAAACCGAAGTCAGCATTCCTGTCGGTGTTCAATATCAACTTTATGCTGATACAAGTATGATTTATGAGATCCGTGATGAAACCTATCCTAGTAATTTCTTTGGGGCAAGAGATGTCAAATTTGAAACCATTCGGACCCAAGATAATTTCAAAAAAGCATTAACCCTTGGCCCGGCAACAGAGATGATTGGTTTCTGGGGTTTATTAAACCAAGGATTGCTTCCTTATGGTATTCCTTTACAAGATCCGTTAGCCTCATATCAAATCGCACTTGAAATGGAAAAAACATTTGAGGATACCATGGTGTTTAACTTACGAATCTATCAAGGAGATGTTTGGTTGGAGTCCCTTGAACGTTTTGAGTTTCAAGCTTCTTTACAGGGACAAACTTGGCAAGACGTGAGTCAAACCTATATATTATGGGAACCAAGTGTTACATGATAAAAGCTACCGTGATAAAATAATAAAAATATGAAAAAAGAAGATATTTATACCGTGATTGTCTACGCGATGATGGTTGCCATTGCCATCTTTGTTGGGGTTAACATCATTGCCCCAGCGTTTGTTACCCTGGGGATCACTGGGGTTAGTCAATATGTCTACGCGACCATCACGATCTTTTTAGCGTTTTTAATTAACGTGATTCTTTTAGAACTCGGCCATATCCTTGGCGCGTTAGTGGGTGGTTACAGCATTCAAACTGTGAACTTTCTTGGTTTAGCATTGATCTTTTCTCCCAAAGG
>DBCA01000013.1:0-11391 GCA_002292805.1 Caryophanales bacterium UBA970 | reverse complement strand
ATTAAAACCAAAACTATTCTTATGGGGTGGTTTATGGATGTATGTGATTGAAATGGTCCTCGCCTTTGTCATTGGTTATGGATTGTTTGATCAATGCCAATGGGGACGTTATGCATCGGTTGTCGTCATCGCGGTTGGTGGGATGTTGATGATTTATAATTTTATGCCTTTTAAGTTGGATACGGTGACAGATGGATATAAATTAGCCACCTTAACCACAGCGAAAGGCAACGACGCCTATGAAGAATTACAACGTATTGAAAAAATGTATAAGCTTGGAAAAAGTCCCAAACCATTTAACGTCTTTAAGGAATTAAATAACCTCAACGTTCAAATTTATTTTCATAAAATTTATCAAGCGATGGTGGATGAAGCATACGATGAGGCGAAGGCTGATTTAAAAAAACTTGCCGCGTCACCACGACTTGGTGAAACCTTGCAACAAAAGATTTTTGTATTGCAAACCTACATTGCTTTCATCGAAAAGAAACCAAAAGCTGCTGGTAGCTTCTTTTATGAGTTAAGTTCAAAACAAAGAAAATACTTAAGTAACGACACCAACGTGTCAACCTTAAGCACGTATTTGTATGTCGCAGGGTTAATTGAAGAATCATATTCGGAAGCAACCTACACGATGGAACGCCAAGTGGTTTCTCTTAAAAAGATTCAAGAATCAGGACGAAAAGCAGCAGAAGCGATTCTATTTGATCGGATGTTAAAGCTTGTGAAAAAGAAACATCCATCCTGGCGTTTTTAACATGAAAGACTCACAAGACTGCAACTGAGCTCATCTTTTTAATTAAGTTATGTTAAGTTAATCTTAGGAGGTCAACAAACCATGGAAGAAGTGCTATTTTTTCTTACCGTTATTGCTTTGGTGGTTGTTACCCAAGCTCTTGTCTTTGTCATAAGAAATCGAACCAATCAAATTGGTTTAGCTTTATTGCCCAATGTAGGTTTACTCTTGATAGGTTTAGTGTTGTCAGTGACTGGATATGTTGTTGCCATTGGCGAACCAGGAAGTTGGGCTGATTTAGGTTTCATTATTTTATTAATGGTGACCTTCATCACCACAGGGATATCAACCTTGATTTCTTTGGTATTAATTTTTGTGGTCAAACCGCTGCAACCCAAACCAATGCCAGTTCAACCTCAAACTAAGAAAAAAACAAAGAAATAATCATCATGGATACGTTGATTCAACAACTATTTGCGTTGCTGCTTTTTATGAGCATTCAAGGCGTGGCTTATGTGATTTATCAACGAACCCAACAAACGCGCTTGGCGTTACTTCCCCATCTTGTCTTGTTGATGGTCACCATCTTGTTTGCCACCGTCGTTTGGTTGTTGGCAGATCTGAGTGGTGCGTGGGCAGTGGTTGCAACCTTTGTGTTCATGCTCGCTGGTGTTGGCCTTGGTTTATCCGCCTTCGTGACCTTGGGGATGATTTATTTGATCAAACCAAGAAAAAACCAACCCATCAAGAAGTAGGTTGGTTTTTGTTTTTCTAGAAGAAGTAATTACTTACCAGAGATGGTAAGTTTTTTAATCCATAGACTTGGGATGTCATAGCCATTGGGTAGGAGTTTATTATCGTTGGCAACTTCTTTGACGTTCATGAATAAATCCATGAGGTTTCCCGCGACAGTAATGAGTGTTAATGGCACACCGCGTTTTCCATTTTCAATCATGAAGCCGTTGGCTTGTAAGGAGAAGTTTCCTGAGGTTGGATTTAAACTCGCGTGAATACCCATCACTTCGGTGATGTAAACACCATCACCAATTTGGGCGAAGATGTCTTCAAGTGATTTTCGACCAGCTTTTAAGACAATGTTTCTAAAACCAATTTCAATTTTTCCACCTGAGCGATACCCGTTACCGGTGGTTTGAACCCCATCTGTGTGAGCAGTGTTCAAGTTATGGAAATAAGTTTGTAAGACACCTTTTTTAACGATAGGTTTGTTATAGGTTGCAACCCCTTCATCATCAAAGTATGTAAAAAACATATTTTTCTTTAATGGCATTTCTGAGATGGTGACTTTTTTGCTGGCAACCAGTTGGTTAAGTTTACCAATCATCAATGAGGTTTTCTTTTGGACTTCTTCAGCGGAAGCACTGTCAAGATAGGCGGCCAATAGATCAGAAACCACTTCTTTATCTAAGACCACTTTGTAATCTTTGGAGGCACATTGGGTGCCGTTAAATTTGCTTAACACTTTTTTGGTGATGTCATTGACAAAGGTGTCGATATTGAGGTTGGTTAAATCATTGGAGAAATGAACATCGCCCTCGTTTTTTCTTTCTTCTCCTTGAATAGCCAAGACACTCGCATAGTAGTAATAGTAATTACTCTTACGTTTGAGTTTTAAGCCATAAGAGTTTATTAACACAGCTTCAGATTCTCTTTCTTGGTAGCTGCAAGCGTCGACTTGAGCGATGCGCTTATCTGCTGCTTTGAGTTTGCGTTCAATGTCAAAAAGGTTTTTCTTTTTTGCGTCAATGGATAGTTCCGCAATCGCTGGGTTGTAAATGTTCTTTTTCTTATATTTATCAGAACCCTTAAAAATAATCGCCAATTCTTCTTTGGTGACTGTACCAGCGTTGGTGATGATTTCATTGACTAAAAATGAAGCTGTTTCTTTGCTGATTTTTTCAGTGGAAGCATAACCAATTTTGCCTTTATAAATACCCCGAGCATATAAAGAGATATCTTCGGATAATTTATAACCTTCGATTTGAGCGTTATAAAGTTTAAAGCTTAACGATTTAGCTCGGGAATAATAAAGTTCAAAGACTTCAATCCCTTTTTCTTTTGCTAACGCAAAGTAGGTATCAAATTTTGCCATGTTATTGTCCTCCTCCACGACCACCGACAGTGATTTCGGTGACGCGGATGGTTGGTTGACCTACATCGGTAGGAATACTACCGGAGGCTGCGCCACACATCCCTTGAGCTCTTGCTAAATCATTGGCGACCATGTCGATTTTCGATAAGGTTTCATCACCTTTACCAACCAAGGCAGCACCTTTGACAGCTTCAGCGATTTTACCATCACGAATCATATAACCTTCAGAAACCGTAAAGTTAAATTCACCAGTGGCAGGATTGACCGATCCGCCACCCATTTTCTTTGCATATAAACCGTACTTGGTTGCCGAAATAATTTGGTCAACGGTATGAGGACCATTTTCAATATAGGTATTGGTCATCCGTGAGGTTGGTTCAAATTTATAATTTTGACGGCGGGAGTGACCATTATGTTCTGCCTTCATCCGACGACCATTGAATTGATCAATCATGAAGCTATTTAAAACCCCATCTTTAATCAATTGTACTTTTTGAGCTGGGAAACCTTCGTCATCAACGTTAGTCGAACCCCAAGCATAAGGAATGGTGCCATCATCGACTGCATTGACGATGGGATTGGCGACTTGTTTGCCGAGTTTATCCCAGAAGACGGATAGTTTCTTGGAAATAGAAGATGCTTCAAATGGGTGACCACATGCTTCGTGGAAAATAACCCCACCAAAGCCATTACCAATCACCACTGGCATTTTTCCGGATGGGCATTCTTTTGCACCAAGTAAACCAATTGCACTCTTCGCGGTTTCAGTGGCCATCTCTTTTAATTTAATTTTTGAGGTAAAGAAATCAAAGCCATCACTTGCACCTGGGCCTTCACCGAAGTTTTCGATTTTGCCATTTTCTGCGGCGACTGCGATCATATACATACGACCACGTCGGCGTGTATCTTCAACAAATCTTCCTAAGGTGTTAAAAATGGTGACTTGCTTGACCATATCATTAAAATAAACATTGGTTCGAATGATGCGTTTGTCATAACTCGACATCGTATCATTCACCATGTTTAATAATTTAATTTTTTCGGTGACCGAAATCGTTTCCATGGGTTGCGTGGATAAATTAATGATTTCTTTCACCTTCACCTTTTGAAGTGCTGGTGGGGTTAACACTCTTGGTCCAGAAAAAGCTTTACCGACATCCTGAGCAAGTTTTAATAAACTCTTCTTGGATAAATCAGAGGTATATCCGTAGGCACTTTGTAAACCTTTTAACACGCGGATCCCTGCCCCGTAGCCGTTGCCCGTGCCGCGTTCTTCGATTTTTCCATTTTCCATGGAAATACTAGACGTTAAGGTATCTTCTAAATAGATTTCAGCAAAATCTGCACCAAATGCAGTTGCTTCTGTGAGTACAGCGCTCGCTAATGTTTTAGAAATCATAAACGACCTCCTCTATAATAAAACCATTTTAACAAGTTTTTTGCGATATGCGTATCGAAAGTTAGTTGAACGCAACCATCCGTAGCGAGAATTGGACATTCAACCCATGATGATGTATAGTGATTTTACTCTGGTTGTTTGAACAACGTGTCAAACAAAGCATCAACTGATCGGCATAAGATCCGCTCTCACGACATGCACCACCAGGGCCAACACAAAATAATCACAAGTTTCTCATGGTCAGTGAGAAACTTTTTCTTTTATTTTTTTTCGAATATGGTTTAATAAAAGCATCTTTAATAAAAGATCAAGGAGTAATGAAGGTGAAACAAAAGCAAATCCTCGGCCTCGTGACCACAGGTTTTATTCTCTCGAGTTGCCTCGGACCACAAACGTACTTTTCCGCAGTCTTTTCCACACTTAAGGATGTATACTTCCCAGTCCTTGATAACAATAATCGATTGGTGATGAATTATGCCTTGGAAGCATCTGTCACTGTTGATGATGAAACCAGAACCTTTGACGTTTACTTCTTTAATACGGGAATTAAACTAGTTTCGGTTACACCAACGACAGTTAATGATGTTGCTACCACCCAAACCCTTGACTTTGTCTATGACTATGCAGAAGGTGGTTATTTTGCCAAGAGAGTTTACGCCAACAACCCTCAAAGCGAAGAAAAGATCTACCGTGATTTTGAAGACGATAGTTTTGATATCTTTTTAGAAAGTGTTAACACTGCAGAATCGCTTTTGACTGAAGAATTAGAAAGTATTATTAATAATCAAGCAACCAACCTCATCATTGGTGGTCAACCACAAGCTCAAGATGTAAAAAGATACACATTACCTGTCGCTAACTTTGTGGATTTAGAAACGTTTGAGGATTTGGTTGGCTTTGTTCCAACTAATTTAGACGTTGTCGTTGAATTAACTACCAGCACCAATCAAGGAAAAATTGAGTTAAGTGCAAGTGGAGACAATCAATCCTACGAAGTAGTTATTATTCTTTCTCAACCAGATCTTATTCAAGCAAGCCAATACCTTTTAACCCCAACAGAAAAATTAACTTACGAAGGCTACGTTGCTTAAGTCATCCTCAATTTAACTAATTAACGGGAAATCTTTTTGATAACATCAAAGCGATTTTTGAATTGAATTAAACCAAAACCGAGTGCACCGAATATCCCCACTAACATGACGATTAAACCAACAAAGATAAAAAGGTTGTCCGCGTAATTATTTGGGTTTACAAATCCGTAATTAAATGCTGGTTCTCCAGATTTAAAGTTAACGGTTAATCCAATGATTGTGTGAAGGATAAAGTAAACAAAAGGATAAATAAGAACCGTGAGTGCGTCACGGTTTTTAAGCACACCGCTACCGGGAATTAACACAAAGACCATGATCATCAAGGCGGTGGATAAATTATGGGTGAGCAGTTCAGATAAACTTGATAACGGTTCCCATTCACCGTTTTGAATAGGATTTAAGACAAATAAGACGATAAAGAAAACAATCAAGGTGTTGACCGTGATGATAATGACAACGATTTTCTTGGTTAACCACGTGATCAGGTTGGCGAGACTAAAGACTTTACCAACCCCATAAGCAATAGACCAAAGGGCGACCATGATGTTGGTTTGGTATGTAAATAAATACCAGAAACGCCACCAGTCGTCGGTTGGATCGTTAAGAAAATCCACGACAAATTTTTCTACCAAAACGCCAAATAACAATAATCCATAAGCGAGAACTAGATACGTTAACCAATGTTGTTTGAATGATAGTTTCATATTGTTTAACTCCCTTTGTTGGTCTTATTATAGAACTTTACTGAATTATTACAAATAAACTCTTTTCCATTGCATCCAATAAACATCAGTGGTAATATTTCTTAGCACTTACTTTAAATCCAAAAGTGATTTAAGGCGGAAGGGAGCACGCATTATGAAACAAGGCATCCATCCTAACTATAAGCAAGCCAAAGTGACTTGCATTAGCTGTGGAAATACCTTCGAAGCAGGATCAATCTTAGACGAAGTACGGGTCGACACATGTGCCAATTGTCATCCATTCTTCACCGGTAAAGATCGCTTCAACAAGATTGACGGTCGCGTCGATCGCTTCAATAAACGTTACGCGAAGAAGTAAAATGAAAAACAAACCACTTCCTATCAAGAAAGTGGTTTTTTCTTTATAATGAACCATATGAAAACAAAATTTTATATCACCACCCCGATTTATTACCCAAGTGCAAAATTACATATTGGTCATGCGTACTCCACCCTGGTCACAGATGTCTTTGCCCGTTATAAACGGATGGCAGGTGTTCCTACGTATTTCCTAACTGGAACCGATGAACATGGTCAAAAGATTCAACAAACCGCTGAAAAAAACGGAAAGTCTCCTCAACAGTTTGTCGATGAAGTCGTTGTCGGTATCAAAGACCTATGGCAAAAACTACATATTAGCTATGATGATTTTATTCGGACCACGGAACCTCGCCATGAACGAGTTGTTCAATCCATCTTTACCCAACTATTAAAACAAGGCGATATTTACTTAGCAAAATATGAAGGTTGGTATTGCACCCATTGTGAATCCTTTTGGACCGACACACAAATTGGGGAGGCCAAAGTTTGCCCAGATTGTAAGCGGGCAGTCCACCCAGAAGCAGAAGATGCTTATTTCTTTCGGATGAGTAAGTATGCCGATCGTTTGGTGGCCTATTATCAAAACAATCCTTTATTTATTACCCCGGAGTCACGTAAGAACGAAATGATCAATACGTTTATCAAACCAGGGTTAGAAGATTTATGTGTCTCACGAACATCCTTCACCTGGGGGGTGAAGGTCAAAGAAGACCCACGTCATGTGGTGTATGTGTGGCTTGATGCCTTAACCAATTACATCACCGCCTTAGGGTATGGTAGTCAACAACCTGCTTTATACGAAATGTTTTGGAAAGATGACCAATCAGAAATTGTTCATATTGTTGGCAGTGATATCACACGTTTTCATGTGATCTACTGGCCGATCTTTTTGATGGCGTTAGGATTACGTCTACCCGACCGAGTGTTCGCCCATGGATTATTGATGATGAAAGATGCAAAGATGTCGAAATCGAAAGGTAATGTCATTGATCCCATACCCCTGATTGAAAAATATGGGGTAGACTCTTTACGGTATTACTTGGTGAGAGAAACGGTGTTTGGTGGGGATGGTCAATTTAGTCCTGAACAATTTGTTGAACGCGTGAACACAGACTTAGCTAACGATGTTGGCAATTTACTCAACCGAACCATCAATATGGTGAAGAAATATTTCCAAAGTGTGGTTCCTGTTCACCAAGCACCGATCTCAACCTTTGATCAACAACTCGCCAACTTAATCAAGCAAACCATCGAGGACTATCAACAATTGATGAATCAACTCTTGATCACTGAGGCTTATGCAAAGGTGAATCAATTGGTGGCCCGGGCGAATAAATACATTGATGAAACCCAACCATGGAACCTTGCCAAAGACCCAAACAAAATCAAAGAACTTCAAGTGGTGATGCATCAATTGATTTATGCACTTTATGTGGCAGGAACGCTTTATCAACCGATCTTGGTGACCACCGCGGATGCTTTCTTTGCACAATTAGGTTTGACGACGAAACCTACATTAAAAGGCATTCAGCAACCTAGTGTGGTGGATGGATTGGTGTTAACCACCCCAGTGCCTTTATTTCCTCGATTAGATCCGTTGATTGAAGTGCCTTACATTCAATCCACGATCATTAAAAAATAAGATTATTTAATCTTGCTGTTAACTGAACTTGGTTCAAGAATCGTTAATTCAACGGTTTGATTATTCTTTTCATCTATTTTATCCACCACTTGAAAGGGTGTGTTTTTAAGAATCTCATAAAGATGATCCATGGTATGAAAGAAAGGATAAATCATATCTGCTTCAGAAAAAGTAAAGGATAGATTGTTCACTAAATAATCGTGTAAATCAAACAACCCTTCAAACGATGTTAAGCGAGCATCTTTTTTCACGCGATGGTCGACATAAGATTTGCTGTTGACCATTTCTTCCATGCTCATCGGGATGTATCCCTTTGTCATTTGATTGGCGGTCCAACGTAAGTGTTCTTGTCTTGCGAGCAAATTCCTAAGTTTCTTGGCAACGGGTTTGTAGCGATTCAGATCCGCATCATTCTTTGCTCTTGGGTGACTACGATGGAACGAGGATTGTTCATCCACATCATATCGTTTCATAAAATTAGCTTCGGTTAACCCTTTGGGTTTGACAGCAAGATCTAAACCCATGAGGTTGAGTTTAAACCGTAAACTGATTGCCTCATATAATAAACTTTCTTTTTCTTCACTCACAAGTGAATCAAAAGGAATCGAAGGGTTTAACGTCGATTGAATTTGACTCGCGATCTTGGTAAAAATTGGATTGGTGATTTGATTTAAGGAATAACCATAGTCACCAAAGCCAAAGGCGATGACATTCTTTTGCTTAAACAGTTGACTGGTTTGAACATAATCCCGGTTCGTCATTTGCACAAAGAGGTGATAGTGGTTGAGTCGTTTTTCAATTAAGTAAGCAAGTACTTGTTGAAGCACCCGCAAGTTCATCACATCATCATCAAAAGCGATAACTAAAACATGGTAAGGATCTGATTTTTTAAGCTGTTTGTCAAAGTGGGACACAAAGGAACCATCATGAAAACTCGTCAGGATTTCTTCAGTGGCGATAGAAATGGGTGGGTTCGGTAAATGGTCTTTTTTGGATTGAAGAAGGTTCGTGAATCTAGGAATTGAAATCAATGCGTTCGTCGGATCACGGTAAATATTATATTCAATGGTTGGTTTTTTATAGTTGGTGATTTCTTTGCCAAAGAACTTCGAGGCTTTGGGTGGGAATTGATTGGTGACGAATAAATGGCGGTAAATTTCTAAATTGGTTGGTCCAAACCCAAGCAGATGATATTGAATGGTCACATCATCCAAAGTTGCTTTTTCCGTATCGATGAATTGGTGAGGAAGCAATGACGTCAACGGATACTCTAGGATAAGCTGTTGGGCAATGAGTTGGTGATAAGAGAAGAAACGCATCTTATGTTTTTCTTGGCTAAAGGATTCATAGATGGGTAAGTTTTGTTTGTCCTCATAAAGAATAAAAGCATTTAATTGACTGGTTGGATGTTGTTGGTAATGGCGATTGAGTTTTTCTACTAACGCCATTACCTCTAGATCTTTGGTTAATAAACTCACCAAGATGATATCTTGACCACCTTGACCTACCAAGGTATCAAGGGATTGATTGCCCACATCAAAGGTTGTCACGCCTGGATGAAAACGATATTTGGTGTTGAGTTCTTTCGCGGCTAAAAAGGTTTTAGGGACAGCAATATTCATCCCGCGTTGAAGTTTGAATGAAGTTGAATTTTGTATATCCTTTTCAAAAGCTTTTAATAAGTAGGTTAGTTTTTCATCATCCCCAAGGATAAGAAAGTGTGGTTTTCTTGATTGAAGATAAAACCGCATCTTAAGGCCAAGGTTCTTAAAGAAGATTGCAAAAATTAAAATATACGTATAACCAAAACCAATTACATGGATTGCATACGCAGACATTAAAAATAAAACATCATTATTGATTCGGTCACTGATCTCAGCGGTTCGAAAGATACCCCGGAGAATGGCGGTGGTATTTCCAAATGCTTTTAAGACAAGGTCAATGGTGTTCAGGGTTTCACCGTTGAATGATAAACCATAACTATAAATGGCAACACCCATGATGACGATGCCGATAAAGAAATGGAATTTGTATTTAGATAAGTCCAAGAAAATCATCGCTGCAATCAGTGATAACGTCCCAATAAATAACAGGAAAGAGATGATGTCCATTATGTGATAACCCCCGCGATTTGAATACCTAGATACACCAATAAAACAACCACTAAGATGACCAAGACAAGCTTCCAATGACGCACCATCCAAGTCAGCAATTTAATGATGAAGCCGCTTGCACCAAATAAAAACTTGAAGGGTGTAACAAGGACTTTACCCACAGTTTTAAAAAAGTTCACAAGTCGATTTCTTAAACGCGGCAAACGACTCTTTTTGTCGGTTTCATAGACCAAACTTTGAACCGGAACAGAGTAACGATGACCACGTTCTTGGTACGTGATGTTGTAAACCTTGATTTGAGATAGCGTTGTTTCTTCATAATCAAAGTCAGTGAGGTTGCCGCGTTTAAAAATGACTTGGCTATGTCGATATCCATGCTTTGGTCCGATCACCACGACATAGCTATAATTAGCCGCTTGTTTTTGTTTTACTTTGATTTGGTCTGTTAATCGATAAATGGAGTCATAGCGATACTGCTTATAAGAAAAGAAATTTTGAACCACATTCCAATCAGACTTTTTACCCGTTTCAATTTTTCGTGGCTCTTTTGCAATCGTTTCTTTTTTGTCGAGTAAGAATATTTCTCCATCAAGAAGTGGATCAATATCTTGGGTGTTGGTTACTTTTTTTGCTTGGTAGACATAACGACTTTCTTGATAAGAAACGTTCATGTCAACAATATCGTCAGGGACAAAATATTTTTTTTGTTGCTGATCAAATAAGTTAAAGGCAACATAATAGAGTTTGATAGCCTTAGCTTTTAGTGACGACACATCGCGATAAGTCAGTGAGCGTCCAACGAGATCTTCAAACTTTTGTTGAATGGTGGTCATATCGACGACATCGTAAAGCAACTCACCTTCAAGTTGGGTTTGATGATATTTTTTTGAGTCATACATATATTGACCATTGAGCAGACCAAAGACATGTTCTTCGTTAACAACAGAGGTTGTTTTCTTGAGTGAGTCGTCGATAAACACATACTCAGTGACATGTAACTTACCCGGTTTAAATGGTAGAGGAATAATATATTTGTGAACAAAACCCTCTTCGTCTTGAATTTGCACGCCATATCGATTTTTGTTAATCACCACATCTAACAAATATTGGCCCGCAACTGGAACATAGAAAAAGATCACAAGTTCTTTTTTGTTTTCAAATAAACCTAAGATGGTTGCCTGAAATAAAGGTGCGGGGGTTTGTCTATATTTTTTTAAATCAAGTTGGATTAAAAG
>DBCA01000050.1 GCA_002292805.1 Caryophanales bacterium UBA970 | reverse complement strand
ATATCCACTAAGGCTGAACGTTCCACCACAATAAAGTGAATCCCTTGATAGCCACTTTCACCGCTTCCGGTTCCAGCACGAACCACCAAGATGACTCGACCATTTTCATCCGTTAAAACACGTTGGCCACCAAGTTCGGTGACGTTTTGGAATCCAGTGTATATATAATCTCCACCACCGCGGCTTTCAGGAGTGACCACAGAAATATTATGACGATTGAAGTATTGATTAAAGATGATGTTTCTTGGAAAATACATTGAATCATTGTTGTTAACTGGGTTTCCATTTGAATCCTTGGTGACGTTTGCAAAGTCATTTAAGGAGACGAATGCATGGAAAGGAATAGTTCCTAAGCCTAATTCATCAAAGAAATCAACTGCAGTTTCTGGGACATTCAAGTCATCGGCTTTGCTAACAACTTCTGGATTTTGATTAAAGACAGCGTCATAGGCATAGACACCTAATTTAAATTCATTCACAAAACTGGTTGCTTTGGACATAATGCCTAAGTCACCAAATTGCTCTTTAGAACCATCTTCACTCATTTCACGAGCGACTTCACCAAAGGTTTCACCTTTTTGTTGAATGGCTAAACGGTTCGCAACTGCAAAGAGTTTTTTGGCTTCTGCTTCGGAGATTCGACCATTATATAGATCAGCTCCTGCGGCAGAAACTTTCACCAAGATGTGCTTGACGTGGTATGGCAAACGTTCATTTAAGTAACCAGGTCCAAAATCGTTACCAGTTAAAAAGCTTTCTTTATTATCATCAAAGAAACGATCTTCGACTTCTTGCTTCATGGTGCGGTAGGCAAAATAATCTTTTAATTCTTCTAAATCCTCAACATTATAAGATTCGAACAATGTTTCTAATTCATCGTTGTAATTGGTTCCATTGGTAGAAGCATTGGTACGGGCGGTTTCTTTAACCCCGTCAACACTAATGTCGGCTTTACGAAGAATTTCCGCTCGTAAGGCTTGAGTCGTTGCATCTTCTTGATTGATTTGGTTACGAATAACCAATTCAGTCACCGATTCAACGAACTTAGAAACACCAAATTCATTATTTTGGTATTGTCCAAAGAGGGCATCCGCTGTGTAACCAGTGACTCCCCCATCTTTGTCTTTCATGGTAATAACAAAACCATCACTATTTTCTGTAACAGGATTTGTGCATGCACTTAAAGTGACAAGCGTTGCCAGCGCAAATGATGCGATGGCGAATTTCGTACGATTCATTTCTTAAGAATCCTCCTAGCAATAAAGCATAGTTATTTTATAATTTTATATGGTCATATTCAACAAATATCTACTTAAGTTAACGTTAAACTTCTTGTAGGTTGATTTATAAAGACCAAAATAACTTAAATTACTGCAAAAACAACATATCATATTGTTTGTGATATCTACTCCAATAACGTAAAATAAACCCTTGAAGGAGACAATCATGTCAAAGTTAGAAATTAAGAATTTATGGGTTAAAGTTGCCAATATCAATATATTAAAGGGTGTCAACTTAATGATCAATGATCATGAGACTGTTGCGCTCTTGGGTCCTAATGGTCATGGCAAGTCTACATTATTATCTGCGATCATGGGTCACCCCAAGTATGAGATTACCGAAGGTGAAATCCTTTTGGATGGCAAAAATGTTCTTGATATGGAAGTGGATGAACGTTCAAAAGCAGGTTTATTTTTAGGGATGCAGCATCCTTCTGAGGTCCCTGGCGTCATCAATTCAGACTTTTTGAAGGCTGCGATTAATACCCGAAGAGAAAAACCAATTTCTTTGGTCGAATTATACAAAAAGCTGGATGATGCCTCAAAACAAATGAAAATTCCAATGGAATTAAGTCACCGTCATCTCAACGAAGGTTTTTCAGGTGGTGAAAGAAAACGTAATGAAATTCTTCAATTATTACTGCTTCAGCCAAGTGTTGCCATGTTAGATGAAATTGATTCAGGTCTTGACGTGGATGCTCTTCAAACCGTTGCCAATGCAATTAAAAGAATTCAAAAAGAAACCAAAACAAGTTTTTTGATTATTTCTCACTATGCCCGCTTGTTCCAAATGATTCAACCAACCCGAGTGGTGGTCATGATCAACGGTCGCGTGGCAGTTGAAGGCGGTCCAGAAGTGATCACTAAGATTGATGGTTCAGGTTATGAATGGTTAACCAAAGAATATGGCATAAGCATTAAAAAAGAAGACAAAGATGCCAAACCTTTCTCAATGAACACCATTTCGATTGGCGTTTGTGCTACCAACGAGGTTGCCAACCATGCCAAGAAATAAACTCGTTGCGAATCAACAGGTTTATCACATTCCTTCTTCAAGAGAACGGGTGAGTTATTTTCTTGATTTAAATGAAGTTAAAAAATCGCCAATCCATTTAGTCATTGCCCCAGAGGCTGATCTTGATTTATTGATTCAAAATGGCACCGAAGATGTGGTGATTGAAGTCGATATCGCCGATCAAGTTCGCGGAAAAATTCAATTTGCCATGTTTGGCAAAAACAAGAACTTAACCTGGAATGCAACGGTTGGATCGAATGTTCAAATAGATGCTGCCATTGCCGATTTTACAGAAGGAAAAGGCAAAGTCTTTATTCGTTTTGACATGTTAGGAAGAGATTCACAACTTGAATGGAGAACTGCCGCGTTGGCAAGTCATCAAGACCGTAAATTTTATTCGGTTAATTTTACCCACAAGAATTTTAATACCTATGCGAACATGACCAATTATGGGGTCACCGAAGGCAATAGCAGTTTACAGTTCACAGGCACGGGTCACATCTTAAACGGCGCAAAGTTTTCGAAAACTCATCAAGCGGCAAAAATCATGGTCTTTGATGAAAAATGTTTTGGTCGCGCGGATCCTGTGCTAAAGATTGATGAAAATGAAGTCGAAGCCTCCCATGCTGCCACCGTGGGTCGAGTCAATGAAGAACATCTTTACTATCTTCAATCGCGAGGCTTAAGCAAAAAAGAAGCAAAAAGAATTATCACTCTTGGATATTTACAACCTATCATCGCCTATTTTACCGATGAAACCATCCAAGCTCAGCTATCCTCACAAATCGATATTGGCAAGAAAGAATGACCATCAAAGACATTCGTCGGGATTTCCCTATTTTGAAAAAAAAGTTCAAAGGTAAAACTTTGGCGTATTTTGATAATGCAGCGACGAGTCTAAAACCATTGCCTGTGATTCGCGCCATCAATCATTATTATTTAGATTTGCCTGTCAATGCTGGCCGAGGAGAATACGATTTGTCTTTTGCTCTAGAAAAAGAAATTGACCAAGCAAGAGCATTGGTTGCGACGTTTATTCACGCAACCCCTAAAGAAATTATCTTTACCACGGGCACAACCATGGGCATCAACATGATTGCTCAAAGTTATGCGATGAATGTCCTTGCGAAGGGTGATGAAATCATCATTACCGAATCTGAGCACGCGGCAAACGTTTTACCATGGTATCAAGTGGTAGAAAAAACCGGTGCAAAACTGATCATCTTAGATTTAGATCAAGAGCAACGTTTAACCCCAACTTTGCTAAAACCGTATTTAAATTCAAAAACAAAAATCGTTTCTTTTGCCGATGTCAGCAATGTGCTTGGAACAAAAACCGACGTTCAATCCATTGCTCAAATGGTTCATGAGGTTGGCGGGCTGGTGATTGTCGATGGGGCGCAATCGGTTCCTCATTTCCCGACCAATGTCAGCGAACTTGGCATTGATTTTTTAGTCTTCTCTGGCCATAAAATGTTAGGCCCAACAGGCATTGGTGTATTGTATGGGAAACTTGCCTTACTAGAAAAAATGAAACCCTTTTATACGGGGGGCGGCATGTCGCTTCGTTATAACAAAAAACAAGAAGTGAAGTATGCCCCCATCCCCCAAATATTTGAAGCAGGAACGCAACATTGGTCGGGCATTATTGGCTTAAGTGCAGCGATCACCTATTTGGAACGCGTTGGTTTTGATTTTATTCATGCACAAGAAACTAAACTTAGACAACACGCGCTTGCTGGTCTTAAAAAGATTGCTCATGTCCAAGTTTATAACGATAAAGCGGAAGCAGCGATCCTTGCCTTTAATATCAAAGGGGTTAACCCACAAGATGCTGCCACCTATTTTAATAGCCAAGGGATCGCTGTTCGTTCAGGTCAGCATTGTGCTCGTAACTTGGTCGAGTATTTAAAAACTGACGGAACCGTTCGTTGGTCTGCCTATTTTTATAACACCATCGAAGAGGTTGACCGATTTTTAAAGGCTGCTGAAGATGGGAGGAATTTTCTTGATGCATACTTTCAATGATCCGATTGTGATGCGCCAAGTGATCATGGATCATTATGAGCATCCACGAAATAAGTTCAAACTAAACCTTCCAGGGGCTCGCACCATCCATATGGATACCGCAGGTTGTATCGATGATATCGATGTGAATATTGTGATCGAACGTGGCATAATTAAAGCGCTTAGTTTTGATGGAGTTGCTTGTACCATCTCAACCGCATCCACGTCCATCATGACTGAGTTGATTGAAGGAAAGACATTAGAAGAAGCAACGTATATCGTTGATCAATATATCAAGATGATTCATGCTCAACCATATGATGAGTCGGTGTTGGGTGAAGCAATGGTCTTTCAAAACACGCATAAACAAGCAAGTCGCATTAAATGCGCAACCCTTGGTTGGCAAGGGTTATCCCAATTATTAAAGGAGAAAAAATAACATGGATAAAGATAATATTCCCCAAGACGAATACCGTTACGGGTTTAATGATAAAGACGTGTCGATCATGAAGACTGACAAGGGCATCAGTGAAGCCATCGTCAGACAAATTTCTCGTCTTAAAAAAGAACCCAAATGGATGGAAGAAAAACGGGTGGAAGCCTTTAAAATTTTCCAAGGGTTAAGTTTACCTAAATTTGGACCTGATTTAAGCTTTATTGATTTTCAAACGTACACCTATTACACCAAACCTTCAGAACGCGAAGAAACCACCTGGGATAAAGTTCCTGTCACGATCAAGAAAACCTTTGAAAAATTAGGCATTCCTGAAGCTGAAGCCAAGTATTTATCCGGTGTCACCACCCAATATGAATCTGAAGTTGTTTACCATTCGATGCTCAAAGAAGTTGAAGATAAGGGCATTAAATTTTTATCCACGGATGAAGGATTAAAACAATTCCCGGAATTATTTGAAAAGTATTTTGCTTCCGTGATTGCCATTAACGATAACAAGTTTGCCGCTCTGAATACGGCAGTTTGGTCTGGTGGGTCGTTTATTTATGTCCCTAAGAATGTTCATTTAGAAAAACCACTTCAAGCTTATTTTAGAATCAACAATGAAAAGACTGGTCAATTTGAACGGACATTAATCATTGTCGATGAAGGGGCTAGCGTCAATTATGTTGAAGGCTGCACCGCGCCGATTTACGCGATGGAATCATTACATGCTGCGGTGGTGGAAATTGTGGTTTTACCGAACGCAAAATGCCGATATACCACCATCCAAAATTGGTCGCCCAATGTGTTAAACCTTGTCACCAAACGAGCTTATTGCCATGAGTTTGCGCAAATGGAATGGATTGATGGCAACATTGGTTCGATGAAAAACATGAAGTATCCTGCCGTTGTTTTAGGTGGTCGGGGTTCTAAAGGAACGGTGATTTCGATTGCCGTTGCCGGTAAAGGCCAAGAACAAGATGCAGGCGCAAGAATGATTCATTTAGCCCCAGACACATCCTCAACCATTGTTTCTAAAACGATTGTTAGAAATGGTGGGGTGAGTAATTATCGCGGCACTGTTCGTATTCACCCGGAAGCAATCAATTCCAAAAATCATACGGAATGCGACACGCTCATTTTAGATGGTTTTTCTAAAGCGGATACCATTCCTAAAGACGAAGTGTTAAACAACGAATCGTTTATCGAACACGAAGCAACCGTGAGTAAAATTTCTGAAGATCAATTGTTCTATTTGATGTCACGTGGTTTATCCGAAGAAAACGCCACGCAAATGATTATCATGGGATTCATTGAACCTTTCTCACGCGAATTACCGATGGAATATGCAGTTGAATTAAATCATTTGATCAAACTAGAGATGGAAGGTAGTGTCGGCTAAAAAGATGATGTCTCGTTTTGAAGTGATTGTCATTGGCGGTGGTCATGCTGGTTTAGAAGCAGCTTTTGCTGCTGCCAACATGGGCGCAAAAACGTTACTGATTACCCTGAATAAAAAAATGATGGGCAACATGCCCTGCAATCCTTCCATTGGCGGAAGTGCCAAAGGGATTGTGGTCAGAGAAATTGATGCCCTCGGTGGAAAAATGGGGATTGGTGCTGATGCTGAGTATTTACAAATGAAAATGCTTAACACTGGTAAAGGTCCTGGTGTTCAATGTTTAAGAGCCCAAGTTGATAAAATTACTTACCCACGTTTCATGCAAAAATTAGCGGATGAAACTGAAAACCTCACCATAAGAGAAGCGATGGTGCTAGATTTACTTCATGATGATCACCACGTCTTTGGTGTGGTTTTATCAACGGGAGAAAAAATTGAATCCGATGCAGTTATTTTAACCACAGGTACCTACATGGAATCGGAAGTATTGGTTGGTTTAACCAAGCGGTCGGCGGGACCCGATGGGGAAAACCCAAGTCTAGGATTATCACCAAACTTAGCCAACATGGGGATCGAACTCTTTCGTTTAAAAACGGGTACACCTCCTCGAATCAAAAGAGACTCGATTGATTTTTCAAAAATGGATCCTCAATATCCGTCGGAAGGGCCTTTGGTCTTTTCTACACAAACCAACAAAATAAAACCGTTTGCAGACCAAGCGTTATGTTACCTAATTCATACCCAACCAACCACCCATCAAATCATTCGTGATAATTTAAAAAAATCCGCGATGTTTGGTGGTCTCGTCACTGGCGTTGGCCCACGTTATTGTCCTTCCATTGAAGACAAAGTTGTTCGCTTTGCAGACAAAGAACGTCATCAATTGTTTATCGAACCAGAATCCGCGGAAACAGATTCCATGTATCTACAAGGTTTTTCAACCTCGATGCCACCTGAGATTCAAGAAAAAATGGTCCGATCATTACCAGGATTAGAAAAAGCTGTGTTTTTAAAATATGCTTACGCGATTGAGTATGATGCGATTGTACCAACTCAATTTGATTTAACCTTGCAAGTTAAAAAGTGGCCAGGTCTATATGGTGCTGGGCAAATTTTTGGCACATCGGGTTATGAAGAAGCTGCTGGTGCCGGGATCATGGCAGGCATTAATGCGGTCAGGAAAATTCGACAATTACCACCAGTGATTCTTCGAAGAGATCAAGCTTATATTGGGGTGATGATTGATGACCTTGTTACCAAAGGGACCCAAGAACCTTACCGGTTGTTATCCTCACGTGCGGAATACCGACTCTTGATCCGTCATGATAATGCCGAATCACGCTTAACCGAGATTGGTTATCAAATTGGATTAGTTAAAGAAAAACAATATGCTATTTTCCAACGTCAACAAAAGCAAATGAAAGACTTAGAATTACACCTTAAGAGCATTTCCGTTAGACCCAATCCTTCCATCAATGCTTTTTTGGCATCATTGAATCAAGGTGCATTACAAGGTGGGCTTACCGCCTATGAATTGTTACGTAGGCCACAAATTCACTTCCAAGACTTGCCTCCTTTTTTTCCAACGTTAGGAGAATGGGTGATTGATGAAACTTTGTTAAATCAACTTGAAATCAATATCAAGTTTGTTGGTTATTTGGACAAAGAAATTAAACAAGCACAAGCTTTTTCAAAATACGAAGATTTAACCATTCCTCATACGATTGACTATCATGCCATGGCAGGCATGGCGATGGAAGCAAGACAAAAACTAGACAAAGTCAGACCGCTGACCATTGGCCAAGCATCGCGCATTTCAGGGGTCAATCCAAGTGATATTTCGTTGTTGGTGATGCAAATCAAAAGGGGAACGTTCTATGGAAATCGCCCAGCTTAAACTTGCCCTGAGCCAACTTGGGATTGCATTTAACGACGATCAACTCAAGACACTGGATCAGTTTGCCGCTATGGTGAATCGTACTAACCAATCTTTTAATTTAACCGCCCATGAAACGATTGAAATGATTAGAGAAAAAGGTATTTACGATAGTTTATGTTTTCCTCTTTCTCTAGGGAAAGCCAAAGGTCGAATGCTTGATTTAGGATCAGGGGCAGGGTTTCCTGGTATTCCTTTAAACATTATCTACCCACAATTTTCAATGACATTATTAGAACCAACCCTAAAGAAAGCTGCTTTCTTGACTGAAGTGATTGCCGCATTACAACTTAAAAAAATTAATGTGATCAGTCAACGTGCAGAAGTATTGGCTAGAAGTGAAGACTTCAAACCTTTTGATCTTGTGGTCGCAAGGGCAGTGGCTCCTTTACCAATTTTACTTGAATTGATGATTCCCCTTCTTAAAGTTGGTGGCCAAGCGCTTGTGTATAAGGGAAAAGATTACCTATCTGAAATTGCTTTATCTAAACATGCTTTAAGTGTGTTGGGAGCTTCGATTGTTGAAGTTAAAACGCATCGATTGCCTACGGAACATGAACAACGTTCGTTATTAATCATTGAAAAAAACTCAGAAACCTCCACCGTTTATCCTCGAATGTTTTCACAGATTAAAAAAACTCCTTTATAATAAGGGTACATGGGAAAAGTCATCGCCATCGCCAATCAAAAAGGCGGTGTAGGAAAAACAACAACGGCCATCTCGCTTGCCAGTGCCTTGGCGCAACTTGGTCACAAAGTTTTGCTCGTGGATCTTGATCCCCAAGGAAACTCAAGTCGAGGGGTGGGGATTGAAGTCGCCACGCTCAAAGAAAGTATTTATGATGTCTTGGCACATTCAACATCGATTCAAGAAGCCATTATTTATACAGCGATGAAATCGTTATCGGTTTTACCAGCATCCTTACAATTAGCAACCGTGGAAAGTGCGATTACCTCGCAATCGTTAGATCAACCTTATGAGGTCTTAAAGATTGCCCTCACCAAAATTAAAGATCAATATGAATACATGATTCTTGATTGTCCCCCATCGCTTGGATGGTTATCGGTCTCTGCACTGGTAGCCTGTGACAGTGTCATTATCCCAGTCCAATGTGAATATTTTGCGATGGAAGCGGTTGCCCAAATACTAGCAACCATTCAACAAGTTCAAAGAGATTATCATCCTGGATTAAAAATTGAAGGATTCTTATTAACCATGTATGACCCAAGAACTCGGCTAGCCACTGAGATTTCTACAGAAGTTAGAGGCTTGTTCAAAGAAAATACATTCTATACACAAATTCCTCGTAATGTGTCTTTGGCAGAAGCAAGCGCCAAAGGCATGCCGATTCATTTGTATCGCCCAACATCAAGTGGAGCAGAAGCTTATTCAGCTCTTGCGAAGGAGGTCATCGATCATGGCAGATCGTAAACCAATCATTAGTCAACGCTTATCAAGTTTAATTGATAAATATAGTTCAAGAGACATTGTTCAAAAACTTGAACAACAATTTAAATCACTTGCCAAAAGAGACCTCAATCCCTTGATGATTGATGATATTCCCGTGTTAAAAGAAGTCACAATTCGTAGTGATCAATTACGAGATTTATTAGAAACTTTAACCGATAAACCAATCCTAAGTCCGTTGGTGGTTCGCCAAGTCAATGGTCGATATCAAATTATCTTAGGAAGAAAAATTTGGTATGCGACAAAATTATTAAAGTTCCAAAAAGTTCCTGTGGTTATCACCACGATGTCGGATGAAGAAATGTTGTTGGTTTTGTTAGCGTCATTAAGAGAAGAAGCGATTCAAAATGTCATGGCCATAGCTCTTGTCTGTGAAGCTTTGATTGAGGGTTATCAATACCGGCAAGTGGCGTTGGCAAAAATCATGCATTACTCACGATCACAAGTATCAAATATTCTTCGATTGTTAAAGTTGCCTGTGTTTACAAGAAAACTGATCAACGCGCAAACCATCACGTATGGACATGCGAAAATCTTAGTTAGTTTAGATCCAGAATTAATTGATACCTTGGTGATGAAATTAATCAAAGAAAAATTATCCGTCAGAGAGTTTGAGGCGTTGGTCAAACAACATAAACCCCAAGTGGTGAATCCCGTGAATGAACAAAAAATTAAACAATTATTTGGTGGCCAAGTCACCACGACCAAAAAAAGTATTAAGTTTAGTTTTGATCAATCGGAAGACTTGATTGAGTTTGTTGATACACTCATCCATGGAAAAAAGTAACTACCTATCGACTCAACGTTTACGATGGCTGACGTTGGTGGGGATGATGTCTGCCCTGACCTATATCCTTTATTTACCGATTTTTCGTATACCGATTATCTTGTTTTTAGAACTTAACTTATCGGAAATCGTTATCTTTATTGGTGGTTTTTCTCTTGGACCGTTAGCGGCAATCTTTATTGGTTTGTTTCGATTTTTATTTTCACTTTTTTACACGACCACGGGTGGGATTGGTGAGCTCGCTGACTTTTTCTATTCGATGGCCTTTGTGTTACCTGGGGTCATCCTTTATCAACGGCATCGTGATAAAAAAACTGCCTCGATTGGATTTATCATCGGGTTTATCAGTCAGTTAGCCGTTACCTCGTTGCTGAATGCCTTGATCATCACAGATTTATACCTGACCTTATTTTTAAACTTAACCCCAGAAGCATTTTTGGGTTACATTCAAACCGTCCTACCGCAAGTGGAAAACCCTTATTGGTCTTTGGTGCTTTGGATGTATTTACCTTTTAATGTTTTTAAAAATCTAGTGATTATTGCGTTAACACTGTTCACCTACAAGCGAACACATCGATTGATTAAAAAATTTAAGTAAGTTATTTAACTTCAATGGCAGCGGTTGGGCAACTCATTTTTGCTTCTTCAACCTCGGCTTCTTTACCGGAAGGAACAAGCGGAACAATCGCTTTCATTTTTCCATCATCATCCCAATCAAACACAGAAGGAACCATGGCGTTACATAAGCCACATGCGATGCAAAGATCTTTAATGATTAATGGTTTTTTTGGGTCCATGAACCTATTATAATGAAGAAGTTAAGTATAAACTACTGTAAACAACCAACCAACATTTATGTGGAACAATCAAAAACCAACTCGAATAAAGAAATTTGCTAGGTATCGCCAAGCCATTTTAAGAATGAATCCTGAGCGATTAACCAATAAACAAGTCTTTCTTGCTGAAGATAGCAACGAAAACTCATCTTTTAAGCCGATTCAAATCTTCATGTGGTTGTTGGGCGGAGGGGTCATCATTTTACTCATCTTGGTGGTTGCTTTGGTATACTTTGAAAGATGAAAAACAAACTGATCATTGCGATTGATGGACCTGCCGCTGCAGGAAAGTCAACTGTAGCGAAATTAGTCGCTAAACAACTCAATATTACCTATATCGATACCGGGGCCATGTATCGTGCTTTCACCCTCTATGTCATGCGCCAAGGCGTTGATCCGCAAAACCAAGCTGCTGCAGAAGCGTTTATTGCCAACGTCAAGATCACCTTATCACCCACCGGTGAAGTATTTTTAAATGGAGAGAATGTCGCTTCAGAAATTCGTGAACCTAAGGTATCGAGTCAAGTCTCCTACATTGCTTCTTATAAATCCATTCGCTTAGCCCTTGTTGACTTTCAACGCCACATGGCTGGGAATCAATCGGTGGTGATGGATGGTCGTGATATCGGAACCTATGTTCTTCCGGAAGCCAACATTAAGATTTTCCAGATTGCCTCCGTGGAAACAAGAGCGGTTAGACGATATGAAGAAAACTTAGCAAAAGGCATCATTTGCACACTGGATAGTGTGGAAGAAGATTTACGTCATCGAGACTATATTGATTCCCATCGTGAATTTGCTCCATTAAAGCCTGCTTCGGATTCCATTTTGATTGATACCTCATTCATGACTGTCAATGAAGTGGTTGAACGTATTTTAGACATCGTTCACAAAAAAGTAGGCGTTGCCCATGGTTAAGGGTATTGTCGCCATCGTTGGTGCACCCAACGTTGGTAAATCCACACTTTTTAATCGTATTATTGGTAAACGCCAAGCCATCACCGATGACACGCCTGGATTAACCCGGGATCGAATATATGCGGAAGCAGAATGGTTAACCGTTTCCTTTCGTTTGATTGATACTGGTGGTATTGAAGTCACCAAACGACCTTTCCAAGAACTGATTCGGATTCAGGCAAGCATTGCCATTCAAGAAGCGGACGTCATAATTTATCTTCTTGATGGCCGAAAAGGAATCAACGCCGATGATTTGCTTGTCGCGTCCATTTTATTTAAATCAGGAAAGTCAATCATCTTGGCAGTGAATAAAATTGATGATGGTCAATTGATGGTCGACATCAATGATTATTATCGATTGGGGATTGGTTCGCCGATTCCGATTTCAACCCTTCACGGGATTGGGGTTGGTGATTTGTTAGATGCGGTGATTAA
>DBCA01000045.1 GCA_002292805.1 Caryophanales bacterium UBA970 | reverse complement strand
AGGAACGGGTGGATCGCAAGAAACCTTCTTTATCAGCATCAAGGATGGCAATTAAAGAAACTTCTGGAATATCTAATCCTTCTCTTAATAAGTTGATTCCTATCAAAACATCATATTTACCTTTTCTGAGTTGATAAATAATTTGGCTACGTTCCATGGTCTTGGTTTCAGCATGCATATAGACCACTTTGAAAGAACGTTGTTTAAGGTAAGCTGTAAGGTCTTCTGCCATTTGAATCGTAAGTGTGACAATCATGACACGTTGAGATTTAGCAATTCGTTTTTGAATTTCTTGCATCAAATCATCAATTTGACCTGTGGTCGGTCGAATGACAACTTCGGGATCAACGAGACCCGTTGGACGAATAATCTGCTCAACTACTTCTTTATTGGTTTGAGTTAATTCATAATCTCCAGGCGTTGCTGAGGTGCAAATAACTTGGGTTAAGGATGCTTCGAATTCAGCAAACTTTAATGGACGGTTGTCGAGTGCAGATGGTAAACGAAATCCATATTGAACGAGGGTTTCTTTTCTTGCGCGATCGCCGTTATACATCCCTCGAACCTGTGGAATCGAAACGTGACTTTCATCAATCACAAATAAAAAATCTTTAGGGAAGTAATCGATTAAGCAAAATGGTTTTTGACCAGGTTGACGCCCATCGATATGGCGGGAATAATTTTCAATCCCAGGACACATGCCAAATTCTCTTAATGATTCAAGATCTTGCTTGGTTCGCATTTCTAAACGTTGGTACTCAAGTAGTTGATTGTTGTCTTTTAAAACCTTTAACCGTTCTGCTAATTCAATTTCAATACGGTCACAGGCCGCAATCACACGCGCATGCGTAGAGGCATGACCATATGCAGGATAAATTGGATAACTTCGATAAGTATGTCGCACTTCTCCAGTTAATAAGTCCACTAACGAAAGCTTTTCAATTTCATCCCCAAAGGTATCAACCCGAAGCGCTGAATCCGCAAGCCCAGGTAAAGCAATTTCAATCACATCGCCTCTTACTCTAAAATTACCTGGAGGTAAATCTAGATTATTACGTTGATACTGAGCATCGATTAATTTTCTAAAAAAATCTTTTCGATTGATGGTTTCACCAACTTTTAAATAAAAAGCTAAACGTTGATATTCTTGAGGATCTGTAAGACCATAAATGGCGGCCACGGAGGCAACAATAATCGTATCGCTTCTTTCTAACACTGAGTTAATGGCAGATGTTCTTAGCATTTCAATTTCATCGTTCATCATCGCGTTCTTTTCGATGTAGGTATCAGATTTTGGTAGATAGGCTTCAGGTTGATAAAAATCAAAGTTGGAGACAAAGTATTCTACTCGGTTATTTGGAAACAACTCTTTGAATTCACCATATAATTGACCAGCAAGCGTTTTGTTATGAACTAAAACAAGGGTAGGTTTCTGAATTCGTTCAATCACATTAGCAATACTAAACGTTTTTCCCGTACCCGTTGCCCCAAGTAAAACTTGGAAACGTTTTTTATTTTCTATACCTTCTACTAATCGATCAATCGCATTAGGTTGATCACCTTTTGGTTGATATTTTGAAACGATTTTAAATGGATTGTTATGGTTCATGATGATTTTTTCTTTAGCGTTGGAACAGGAATGGTTAATGGATGAAATCCTAGTCCTAGCACAGCTCTAGCCTGATTGATCATGACAAAGGCGGATGGATCAACTTCTGCAATTTTTTGTTTTAATGAAAAATATTCACGACGATGAATCGCCACTTGAATGACGTCCAAGGGTTGCTGTTTAAAACCACCTTTTGCCATGTAAATGGTGGATCCACGTTCAAGTTTTTCAATAATAAACTGATTAATCTCTTTGGGTTTAGATGACACAATCGTGATCAGGTAAACCCTTGATAAACCAACAAAGACAACTTCAATCATGACGGAGGTTACCACAGTGGCAATCACACCATACAACCCAACAACAATACCAAATGTGAACATACCTAAACCAATGATGACCACGTCAATCACCAATGATGATATCGAGGCTTTCCATTCATAAAATTTTTGACCTAGCATAATAACAATGTCAAAACCACCAGTACTTCCCCCGGCTAAAAATGACAACCCCATGCCTAATCCAACAAGTCCACCACCAAAGACACTCGCCAACAGTCGATGGGTTTCTTCTTCGGAAGAAAAACCAATCCATTGAGGATCGACATATCGAACGAAGATAAAGAAAAAAATTGGATACAGTAAGGTTGATAAAAAAGTTTGAGCGGTGAACGTTTTTCCTAAAAATAATAAACCAATTAAAAATAAAGACCACGCTATAATTGCCGTGGTGATATCTACTGGTATCTCAAACCAAGATAAGAACACAAGGGAAAGTCCGTTCATTCCGCCATTGATAATATTCATGGGTACAAAGAATAAAGCCGATGCGAAGGCTAATAATGCATTGGCCACCACAATCATCAAGGTATTGCTGAACGTGTTATTTTTTTGCATGCTTCTTGGCCTCCATTTCAAGATTGGATCTGATGAATCCATCGATTGCCCCATCCATCACTTTGGTGACGTCGCCTTCTTGATAATCGGTGCGATGATCTTTAATCAACATATATGGTTGGAAGACATATGAACGGATTTGACTGCCCCATTCAATATCTTTTTGTTCGCCCACAATCGAATCAAGATGCGCCTCTTGTTGCTGTTTCTTTAATTGATAGACTTGAGCTTTCAACATTTGCATCGCTTTTTCTTTGTTCTGTAATTGACTGCGTTCAATTTGGCACGAAGCGACTAGACCCGTTGGGATGTGGGTAATCCGAACTGCACTTTCAACTTTGTTAACGTTTTGACCACCCGCTCCACCTGAACGATAGGTATCAATACGAAGGTCTTTATCTAGAATTTCTATATCCACTTCATCCACGATATCCGG
>DBCA01000063.1 GCA_002292805.1 Caryophanales bacterium UBA970 | reverse complement strand
GAGCGATTGATTTTTGTCCATCCAACGTTGACTGAGATGATGAAACAACGGTTCAAAGGTTTGTTGTGGCGATTGTAAATGGAGTTGTTTCCCGAATGCTCGTGTATGGATTTTGGTTTTGTTTTGTAATGAAAATGCCCCATGGAAGAAAAATGGATCAGGACCTAATGCACCCGCTTCATAATACGATTCATAGGAAGTCAAAAACGGAAAATAAGTTAACAGGAAAGCTCTTAAATGTTTAGCAAATAAATAATGGGTGAGAGGTCCTGGCACACGTCTATTTTAAAGAACCCTAAAAAAATATGGAGGAAAATTAACCAAACTTGTTAAATATTTAAGAAGTCTTTACAATTTTTTGGCGTGAAGGCAAGCTTCAATAAACCCTTTAAACAATGGCCTTGCGCCAAGGGGTCTTGATGCAAATTCAGGATGGAATTGACTCGCCACAAAGTAAGGATGACCAGGGACTTCGATCACTTCAACAAGCGTGTTGGATGCATCCATGCCTGAAAAGACCATCCCGCCATCTTTGGCAAAGGCAGCATGATAACTTGGATTCACTTCATAGCGATGACGATGACGTTCAGAGATGACCGTTTGACCATACAATTTGGCAACTTTTGACGATGATTTTAAGGTGATTGGTGATAACCCTAAACGCATGGTGCCACCTAAGTCTTCATTCTTTTGCCGTCCGCGTTGTAAGTCAATCACCGGATGTGGGGTTTTAGGATCCAATTCCGTGGAGTGGGCTTGGGTTAAGCCAAGCACGTGGCGAGCATATTCCACGACCGCCAATTGCATCCCAAAACAAATACCCAAGAAAGGCTTACCGTGTTCTCGAGCATACTGGATGCTTGCTATTTTTCCCTCGGTTGCCCGTAGGCCAAAGCCACCAGGAACAAGGATCCCATCGACGCGTTTTAAGGCATCTTGAAACGCGCTGGTTTGATAATCCTCGGCATTGATGTATTCAACCTGGACATGCGTTTGATACGCATAACCAGCGTGAAGTAACGCTTCATGGATGGAAAGATAAGCATCTTTAAGTTGTACGTATTTTCCAACAACGGCAATGGTGACGGATTGATTCAAATGGTGAATGGTTTGAATCAATTGTTTCCAAGGTTCAATTGTTGAAGCAGTCACTTGTAATTGAAAATGATTCAAGATTAATGCCGGCAACTTTTGTTCATCAAACTTTAAAATAATTTGGTAAATGATTTTGACGTCTTCGGCGAAGAAAATCGCTTCTTTGTTTAAATCACCAAACAAGGATATTTTATCTTTGATGTCTAAGGGTAATGGTTTTTCTGAACGTAAAATCACCGCGTCCGCTTGAATCCCTAACCCTCGAAGTTCTTTTAAACTATGTTGGGTTGGTTTGGTTTTAAACTCACCGGTGGTGGCGATATACGGAATCAAAGTGGTGTGAATGTAAAAGGTATTCTCACTGCCACGATCGCGTCGGAATTGCCGGATGGCTTCAATGAATGGTAGCGATTCAATATCCCCAACGGTTCCCCCGATTTCCACGATGATAATGTCGGGGGCTAACGTTTTTTCAATTTTAATCAACCGTTGCTTGATCGCATCGGTAATATGAGGAATGACTTGAATGGTTGCCCCTAAGTAATCACCCACGCGTTCTTTCTTTAACACTTCTTCATAGATCTGCCCAGCGGTGACACTGGATAGTTTGCTAATGGGTTCATCGATGAACCGTTCATAATGACCTAAGTCTAAATCGGTTTCTGCCCCATCTTCAGTCACAAACACTTCTCCATGTTGATAAGGTGACATCGTGCCGGGATCAACATTCAGATAAGGGTCAAATTTTAATGAACTTACTTTATACCCATGGCGTTTGAATAATTGACCAATCGCGGCAGCGGAAATGCCTTTGCCTAATCCGGAAACGACCCCGCCTGTTACAAAAAGAAATTTTGCCATAGGTTTATTTTATGCTTAATTCTTTAAAAGTTTTGTAAATTTATTTGATGATAATTTGCCGTTGGTCAAAATTAACCTCAACATTATCAAAATAGTTGGTTGGGATGTTTTTGCCAATATAATCTGGCCTAATCGGCAGCTGGCGGTGACCACGGTCTACGAGCACCGCTAATTTAATCAATTGGGGTCGACCTAACGACATCAATGCATCGATGGCTGCCCTTACCGATCGACCGGTAAATAAAACATCATCCGTCAGGATAATGGTCTTCTTCTCAACGATAAATTGCGAACGGGGAACATCCTTATTCATTTTTTCATCATCGCGAAATGGGCGAATTTCTAATCCATACGTTGGTAGGTCAACTTCAGCAATTTCTTTGATGATTTGTTGTATGATTCCAGCAAGGCGATACCCTTTGCCAAGAATCCCCACCAAAACCACATCTTGAAATTTAGGATGATGCTCTAAAATTTCATGGGCCATCCGGCGAATGGTGCGATCAAATGTATCAAGTTCAATAATGACTTTCATGATTTAAAAATTTACAATTCTTTTTTTAAACATTCTCTAATTTATCATAGTATATATCAAGTAGGATCTTTAAAGCATGCCTGTGAGCATACTAAGAACCAAGTATTCACTTGCTTTAAAGACACCCATACGGTGTCTTTTTTTGCAAAAAGAAACTACAAACAAAGGAGGATGTGTATGAAAAACACATTGACGTTAGGAATTGCTGAAAAGCCAAAGTCGAAAGTCCAGTGGGCAGTATTGTCACTCCAACACGTATTTGCAATGTTTGGTGCGACGGTACTTGTTCCTATTTTAACGGGACTATCCATCAGTGTTGCCTTGTTTAGTTCAGGTATCGGTACGTTAATCTATATCTTCTTTACCAAAGCAAAAGTCCCTGTTTACCTAGGATCCTCTTTTGCCTATATTGCTGCCATCTCAATTGCTTCTCAATCCTTTGGCGCTGGTTCCGCCTTTATTGGATTAGCGGTGGTTGGCATCATTTATATTGTGGTCGCGTTATTAATTAAATACTTAGGAACGAATTGGTTAAACCGTATTCTTCCTCCCGTCGTCATCGGTCCGATGATTGCCATCATTGGGATTTCCTTAGCCTCGGTTGCCACTGGCCAAGCGGGTTTAAGTCCAGATTCTGCCGATGGATTCTTTGCATCACTAGCAACGGATGTTCGTAATCCACTCATTGCCTTAGTTGCATTTACCACAACCGTTGTCTTAGCCATCTTTGCAAAAGGTTTCTTTAAAGTGGTCCCGATTGTCGGTGGTATCCTTGTTGGATATATCTTTGCAATCTTCGTTGGCTCAGTTAATTTTGATTCGCTTGCCAATATCGCATGGATTAAAGTACCTGAATTCCAATTCTTTGGTACCTACGCCTTAGATTTCCGTGCCGTCTTAATGTTCGCACCGATTTCTTTTGTCACGATTGCTGAGCATATCGGTGATCATAAAGTGTTAGGTTCGATCACAGGCGAAGACTTCTTAAAAGATCCTGGCTTAGATAAGACATTAATGGGTGATGGTGTGGCAACCTTAGCAGCAGCCTTAATTGGTGGACCAGCGAACACAACCTATGGGGAAAACACTGGAGTCGTGGGGATGACCAAAGTCGCTTCAGTTTACGTGACCGGTTTAGCTGCGGTGCTTTCGATTGTCTTATCCTTCTTTAATATCTTAACGGGATTAATTCAAACCATTCCAGCCCCTGTCATGGGTGGTGTATTGATTCTTCTGTTCGGATTAATCGCTGGAAACGGTTTAAAAGTGATGGTTGACGCCCAAGTCAATCTTGCATCCATGCGTAATCTCATCATCGTTTCAACGATGCTAGTGGTTGGTTTAGGTCAAGCCAAAATCTTATTAAACGATGCTGCTGCCTTAACTGGTATGGCGTTGGCCGCGATTGTCGGTGTTGCACTGAATCTACTTCTTCCCGAAGAAAAACCAGACCTTCCTCAACGAGAAAAGTCTGGTGAAGTCGCAGCAAAGAAAACAACTAAAAAATTAGCGTAAACTCAATCACTAAATAGATTAGGAAAAACGCACCAAGGGCGTACACAATCCAGTGTACGTCTTTTCTTTTGGGCGAAAATAATGAAAGTAATGCATAGGTGATGGTACCAAAGGCAATCCCTTCCGAGATCTTAAAGGTTAACACCATCATTAAAATCGTAAAGAAAGAACTGACAAGAACGACAGGATCTTCCCATTCGATTTGTTGTAATGGTTTCATCATCAACACACCAACGTACACCAAGGCAAGTGACGTCACCGGAGCGTATGCTACGTTATTTAAAAAGACCGCATCCACGAATCCAAAGAGTGGATAGAGTAATAAGGCTAATAAGAATAAGATACCGGTTGTAACGGATGCTAATCCAGTTCTTGC
>DBCA01000095.1:7406-7775 GCA_002292805.1 Caryophanales bacterium UBA970 | reverse complement strand
AGAAAAGCTCATGAATTCGCCATTGATACAGCCAAAAGGAATGGGGTCATCTTATCTTTTGATCCTAACTTACGATTTAATTTATGGCCTAACCCTCTTGCCTTAAGAGAAGCGGTGAAAGAATTCATGATCGGTGTGGATATCTTTAAAGTCACGGAAGAAGAATTAAATTTTATCTTCCCAGACATGAGCATTGAAGCCGCGATTGAAAAAGTCTTCCAAGCCAAAATCACTTGGTTAATCTTATCCAAAGGTGACCAAGGACTGGTTGCCTACCAAGCCAAACAAAAACCAATGGTCATCAAAGGAGTCAAAGTCAAAGTTGTCGATACCACGGGTGCAGGCGACGCCTTAATCGGTGCGTTATTA
>DBCA01000095.1:0-7341 GCA_002292805.1 Caryophanales bacterium UBA970 | reverse complement strand
ATGAAAGAGTTCTTAACCTACGCCAATGACGTCGCGGCATTATCCACGACCAAATCAGGCGCGATTGAATCGTTTCCTAGTCTTGAAGACTTAAAAAAAGCTAAAATAAAGTAAGAGGAAATCGTCATGAAAAACAACGTCGGCAATCTTGATAAGGTCATTCGCATCGCTGCAGGGTTAATGTCTATCGTCCTTGGCATTGTCTTTCATTGGGGATTTTATATCCTTGCCGCGGCTTTGATCATCACATCTTTTACCGGATTCTGTGGGATTTATGCCTTGTTCGGTTTGAGCACGTGTCCACGAAAAGTAGTTTCAAAATAATCACCAAGATCCTATTCAAAAACCCAGGCATGTACCTGGGTTTTTTTGTTAATCAAAATCAGTAATTAAGAAATTGGTGAATTGCCAAACATCATCTGGATCAATGCGAGGGCGATTGTACCCGGCAAATTCATTGTAGTAATTTTTTAAAGGACTCCAATCGAAAGGTTGAGAAATATACGTTCCTAAATAAGGTTTAGCAACTTGAAGGATGAAATCATGCGGAAGATGTTCTGGGTTCATGTACCCTTCATTGGGGTTGGCAATCATCCATAACATCGCGGCAACCACACTGATGGCAACTTGAACCGTGGTGGCGTTTTGATGAGGAACCAAGGCTCGTGCTTCGTGGATGGATAAGATAGAACCGATCCACCATGATTGATAAGGATGACCCATGATTAAGGCACCCAAAATATCTTCACCATGGATGATGTCATCGTTCATGATTCGATTTTTCTTTTGTAACTGATAGTTGTTACCGCGTAATTCATTCAAGGAGGCAATCGCTGCATCACTTGGACAATAGGCGTAATGAACGGTAGGGCGATACACGGCCTTTTTATTTTCTTCTACGGTCAGATATTTGGATAAGGTAAAGGCTTCCCCATGACGAACAACCATCCCACGAATTTCATAATGTGGGACAAACGTTGACACCCACGTGTTAATGCCCATCCGTGCTAAACAAATTTGATTCTTCGGTCCTTCAAGATGTTGAATCGCTAAATCAGGTAATGTTTTTTCATGCGTTCCCCAACCCATTTCTGCGGTGGTGGTGCCTTCTTCACGGAATCCTTCTACCGACCACGTGTTGACAAACTCGTTGACTTGTTTAGGTTGATTAGAAATTTGTGTATCACGTTCAGACACATGAATGACTTTAACCCCAATGCGTTGGGCAAGGTGCGCAAATTGTTTTTGTTCAATCAAAGATTCAAGCATGATTTTATCTTCATTGATGACCAATTTATCTTTGATCATTTTTTTGGCAATATCAAGCAAACCTTGTTTGACAAATGAAGAAATCAGTCCAGGATTCGCCCCATGTTCAGTGATCATGGTAGGGCCTTTTCTTTTCCAAGAAGCCATCATCTTTTCTAACCGCATGTGTCGATAGTAAAGTGTTTTTTCTCGAGGGTGTTTGAGATGACTTTCGGTATATGGATCCCAAAGTTCAATCGAGGTGTTGATGTAATTGACGTCATGGTCATGACACCATTGAATCAAGTCTTCTGCACCAATATTCCATGCAAGATCAATGAGGATATCACCAGCTTGCAAATACTTCTCAAGTTGACTCGCCATCAATTCTTGATTTAATTTATCGCGAACATATTGAACCCCACGATCAATCCAAGGTTGGAGTTGGGTTTGTTTATCTTCAAAATCCATCACGGTGACATGGTCATAGGGAATATTAATGTGCTTAAAAAGAATTGGTAAGGTGCATTGGCCAACACTACCAAATCCGACAACTAAAATTTTATTTTTAAATTTTTTTTCCATCGCTTTTATTGTAAGCGATTCAAGAAAAAAATAAACAAAAATGATTTATTTTTTGAAGCTAAATTCAGTCTTCGTTAGTCTTGCAGATTCATCAAAGAATTTTTTGGCTAATGACACATTGTGACTAAGAGGAATTGATTTAACAAGTTTGGCTTTTTTACCACCAAATTCAAACCATCCACTTGGACCAAAATATTCTCCACCTTGACACGTTGGATTGATGGCAGCTTCAATCAAAGGAATCGCCCCACGCTTGGCAGATTGTAAAGGCATGATCGATTTAAAGACATTAAACATTGGTTGTGTCTTTGCATTCTTAAATAATAAATTGGTTTTTGAAACGCCTGGATGGGCGGCAACCACCGTCACTGGAAGCTTATTGGTTTTTAAACGCCGAGCAAGTTCATACGTGAATAAGAGATTGGCTAATTTAGAACGGCTATACGCTCCCCAAGGAGAATATGATTTTGGTTGTTCGTAATTTAAATTTTTAAAATCGATATCGCCTCGGCGGTGAGCAATGCTAGAAATATTGACAATCCGGCCTTTGCTTTTGATTAACATCTCTAACAGTTTTGAGGTTAAGGCAAAGTGGCCAAAATGATTCGTGGCCATTTGTGATTCAAATCCATCTTGGGTCAGGAGGAAATCACCAAACATGATCCCGGCATTGTTGATGAGAATATCTAATTTTTTATATGAGGTTTGAAACAATTGAACAAATTGATCCACGGATGCCAGTGACATTAAATCCAGTGGCATAAACTCAACCTGACCAGATAAATTTAATTTCTTTAACGATTGAATGGCTTCTTCTGCTCTTGGTTTTGAGCGCGATGCCATGATGACCTTTGCGCCTAACGACAGAAAATATTCAATCCCGTAATACCCGATTCCTGAATTTCCACCGGTGACGATAATGACCTTATTCTTGAGTTCCATGCTTTTCTCCTAGCACCTTATGATATACCAAACGTTCCCCTGCTTGAGGCAACCACGCTTTTCCTACTGCTATATATTGTTGCCGATTCAGTAGGCCACACATCGGTTGATTCAATGCATGCGTGTCGATTCGGATGTTGTGAATGTGATGACGTTGAGCTTGCTGTTCTAATTGATCTAATAACATCTTACTTAAATGGCGACCTTGAAACGAAGGGGCAATAAACAAACGATGAATAACCATATAAGGATCTTGATTTAACCACCGACCTGTCAGCAATTGATCATAGCCAGGTTCATGGGTCATCAGGGCAGCACCTCCACATGGTTGGTTATCTTCAAACAGTAGATAATAGCGTTGTTGAATAATATCTTCTTCAATCGTGGCAAGCGATGGTTCTTTGCCTTGCCATTGACCAGATCCGTGTGCTGCCATTTGCTTACGGCATCCATCAATTTGACGAAGAATCCAATCTCGATGAGAAAGGGTGGCTAACCTTAGTAAATATTTTGACATTGGCATATTGCTATTATAAAATATCTTGACGAAATGAACTAATCATTCGTGGCTCGCTAACTGCATNNAACTAATCGTTCGTTGCGCCCTAACTACATTGCTGTTATGGCGTGAGCCAAGACAGAACATCCATTATCCCCCATGATGGATGTTTTTTATTTGACTTATCGAACGAGAAATCCTAAGGTTGAGATATGAACCATGTCCTAGGGTCTTATCAAAAGCTTAAAATCGATAAGAAATGGCGAGTAATTTTACTCGACCATCCTTATTTAATTGCCATCATTGGTCAACATGTTTATGCCATTCCTGATACGTGTCCTCATCAAGATGCTTCCTTATTTCAAGGCAAGATCAACGGAGAAATTGTCACCTGCCCACTTCATCAAGCCAAATTCAATTTAGTGACCGGTGAGATTGATGAGGTTAGTAAAATGCTTTACTTTGATTTTGGTCCAGAAAAAATCACAACCCATAAGGTCGTGATTGATGGCGATCAATTGCTGTTAGACTTATAAACTTATTTAATTTTTAGTTGCGACTTGATCATCAAGATTTCTTGCGCAATCAAGTTTTGAACTTCCAAGCGACTGATGAATTGACCTTGGTATTTTGCAACTTCTTCGGCAACAATGCGGCGAACCAGTTGGACATCGATGTTGCTCGCATATGGATTGACTTGGCTAGGTTGGTTTAAACCTTGGTTTGGATAAATTTGTTGGGTGTTTCTCATTAAATTTAATTCTTCTTGCATGACTACCTTGACTAATTCCGATAAGGTATCGCTGCTTGAAGCAGCATTCGGGGTCACCGTGGCTGGTTGAAGGGTAGGTTGAACGGTTGGAGTTAAGGCAATCTTTGGAGCAGCTTGAACCTTTTGAACCTTCACGCGACGCTTCGCTGTTAAACCCAATAAAAAAGTAAGGAATAAGACAAGGTAGATTAAACCTAATGCGCCACCTAAAAATAAAATGCCAATTAAATCGGTGCTGAAACCATCGACAAGAACCCAGATAAATCGTTCTCTTGGAAGATCAGGATTGATGATGATTAAACTCACACCAAGGGCGAATAAACCTGTGGATGCAACCAAGGCAAGAATTCCTGAAAAAGGACGACGAACGATGAACCCGCGAATCAACGCAATCAAACCAAGGAAGACCCCAAACGCGGTGCCGCCAAGAATCAATAGATTGGTGGTTCCGTTAAAATCAAATGAGGTTAAAAATGCTCTAGCATAATCTAGAAACATCGTTGGCAATAAAATTAAAGGCTCAACCAATGCATCAAAATTGAAATCATTCAAGAACCCAAAGGTTCCCACCAATATCGCAAATAGGAGGATGGAAGCAATTAAGAAGACTTTTAAGATATTTCTTTTCATTTATTTTTCCTCAATGAATCAATTCATCTTAACATATTACCCATAAAAAATATGCTTTTTTTAATCATTCAGGACTCGTTTCTTTCACTTGGATTCGCTTGTTGGTCATCCGAACAAGAATATATTTCGCGTGGAAGAGTCGCTTCAGTAGTTTGACCCGGTATTGAACTTCTCTTCGATCAAAAAGTAATTTTTCCACCCCAGTCCAAATAAAGATCCAGCTAAAGATTTCCGCACTGCCAGCAGAGATGGCGTTGGCAAAAAGTGTTTCTGAAAATAGTCCACCAAAAATAAGCACAAAACTTCCAATGCTAAACAAGATACTACCTATCAAGGTTAAACGGCGAATATCTTTTTTAAGATAATAAATCACAGGAATCAGTTCGTCTTGAATCTGATCAATGATGATGGGTAGGTGAACCTCAAAATTACCAGCCTGCACTTCCACAGTGACTTTCCGTGTTAATGGGGTGTATCTGGTTTCTTCTTCTAAATCCCGTAGCGTATCTTGAACGACTTTACCCTCAAACTTATCACTGACAATCTTAAAAGACGCCATGTCTTCATCAATCTCACGTCCGTATTGAGTTAACCGCGCATCCAAATCCCCTTTTAAAGCTATCAACTCAAGGGTTTTTCTCAATTCATCTTTTTCCATTATGCAAGTCCTCCTTCTTTGGTAGGTTGTAATAATGCTTGCCATAACCAATAGGTGGTTAAGATCAGGGTTAGGGCAAATCCAAGTGCCACATCTTCATGACGAATAGGTTCCATGCTAAAAATAAATGGCGAATAGGCAAGCAAGGAAATCGCTTGGGTGGCCAAGACTAAATAGAACTTAGATTTGAATTGAAAGACAATGACCAAGATCAAGACATCGGCTGCAAACAAATATCGCTCATGCATCGCCGGTAAGAAAAAGTTGGCCATCAATAAACTCCAGTAGGCGAGTAGCATTAAGGGTTTCATGGTTAAGGTCACTTTGGTCAATAACATCATCAAGAATTGAATCGCCATCAAGACGATAAACAACCCGATCGCCATTTGATTAAGGTCTTCATACCGTTGATTGGGAAACCATTGGTATAAGTTTGGCATGTTGAGGGTTAAGAGTTGATAGGTTTGGGTTTGTTGAAAATAAATTTCCGTAATCTCCACCAGACTACGTCCGGCAAGGATTGCTGGCAAAGCCAACACGTAATACATGATGGGGATGATCAACACGTAATAGATTTTATGCCGGTAATGAAACCAAAAATAAATCATAAACACTGGCAAAAAGAAAATGGCTTGCAGTTTAAAACTAAAGGCAATTCCATACCAGATGGACGCTGCCAATGGTTTTTGTCTTTGTAGATAATAAATCGCAATCAAACTTAATCCTGTATAACTTGCGTCAATTTGTCCCCATAACGATCCGTTGATGATCACCGTGGGTAAGAATAAAGTGATGATGGCAATCGAAGCAGGAAATAAAGGATGGATTTTTGCTAACCAAAGCTTTGCATTCAAATACACCCCAACCATCAAGACAAGATCAAAACCAATGGAAATGATTTTAATGCCGAGTAAATAAGGCTCAGAGGAATTGGCTTGTGGGAAATATGAAATCAATGTTAATAAATAGATATAAGGCGGGGTATAGTCACCAATGGCATGACCTAAACTTGCCCATCCTCCTTGATCAACGATTTGTTGTAACCAAGGTTTGAGAAAATTTGAATAATCTCCAGATACCCAGTCAACCAACGAGAAGCGAATGGAGATGGCCAACCCGACCATGAATAAAAGAATCACCCATACTAGTAAGAATGGTTTGAGTTTCATCCACAAAGGGTTTAACCAGCGAATCATCTTATGGTTATTATAAGCGATAGACCCTAGGAACCGCATCGAGAAAATCTTTGTGATATGCTAATGGCTATGCAACAAACAAATCTCACAGAAGGCTCGATCAAAAAAGCCTTACGGCAGATAGCCATTCCTGCCTCAATTGGTTTTCTTTTTAATACGCTTTTCAATGTTGTAGACACCTACTTTGCTGGTCAACTTTCCGTTGCTGCCTTAGCGGGTTTAACGATTTCTTTCCCCATCTTTTTAATCACAATTGCCTTGGCAAGTGGGATTGGTACAGGTTCAACAGCGCTTGCTGCCATCGCCTTGGGTAAGAAAAATTATCAAGAATATCATCAAATTGCAAAAAACGCATTGCTTTTATCCCTTTTGGTGGCAGTGGTGCTTCTCATCATCTCCCCATTTGCCATTCCATGGTTATTACAAGTATCCGGTGGAACAGGTGAAGCCTTCGATGCTGGTTTGGCTTACATGAATGTGGTCATTGTTGGGGCAGTCTTTCAAATCCTTAACTTTACCTTCAACGGATTATTATCCGCCCAAGGCAATACCAAACCATTTCGTAATTTTTTAATTATTGGATTCTTCCTTAATTTAATTCTTGACCCGATGTTTATCTTTGGCTGGTTTGGTTTACCAGAGTTAGGAACCGCTGGAGTTGCCCTTGCCACGGTGCTCGTTCAAGTGGTTGGGACCTTTTATTTAGGTTTTGCCTTTTTTAGATCGAGTCAATATGTGAAAGATATGTTTAAAAAAGCAAAGATCTCCTTGATTTCATTGAGTCAATTATTGAAGCAAGGCGTTCCGGTTT
>DBCA01000060.1 GCA_002292805.1 Caryophanales bacterium UBA970 | reverse complement strand
AAATGCAGCCATGCTTCAGGATTCAATCACATTGTCTTGGATAAAGATCAAGTTCATTTACCTTCGCTCAAACGAAAATTTAATCGCTGGTTGAGACAAGATTATGGATTAAAAACCTTGGAACGTCATTACTCCCCGATTCCTAGAAAAATCATCATTGAAACCTATTTAGGGTTAGCAACCAGTTTACCCATTGAATATAAAATCCATGTCTTTCATGGCCAAGCAAAATATTTATATGTGGTCACCGGACGAGGCGCGGATATTCGCTATACCCACTTGTTGATCAATTGGACCCCATTTCCGGGCGCACAATTCAACGGATGGAAATCTGCCGATTATCCAGTGGTAGAACCAGACAAGTTTAAAACCATGGTTCAACTGGCAGAAAAACTTGGTTCACCCTTCCCCTTTGTTCGTGTGGACCTATATTCAATCAAAGGAAAGATCTACTTTTCTGAATTGACCTTTACCCCGGCAAAGGGTACATTAAAACTATCAGACCCCCTCGTGGATGCCCAAATGGGAGAATGGTTAATCTTAGATGAACACGAAACACATTAAATGGCCTTTGACCTTATCCACCGTTTTATTAACCGCCTGTGGCGCAGATGTCGCCTCGGTTTATTCACGAAGTTTATATCACACCACCATCTTTAATCAAAATCATTATGTCGATACGGTCTTATCGTCTACCTTTGCATCGGATAACATTACCCAAACAACCTCAGCGATAACCTTTGAAATGGACGAGGTCAATCAGGTGGTTCCAACCAGCATTGATGATGCCAATGGAGACGCCTTTGCCTTAAATAACCAATTAAGTTTGGCGTTACCAAGTCTTAACTATGGCATTGAATCCAAACTATTCGATGGGATTTTATATTGCACCGACGCGCAACGTTTATCTAAATCTCGTTTACAACTTTTACCCACAGGCATGGGGTATCGTTTTTCTAAACCGATCCTGAGCTCAGAGGACAACACCTTAGGGTTGTTCATGAAAGCAGGCGCTGACACCGATGGCGGGGCCAGCCATATTACCTCGCTCATCGTCCATTTTTCTCTTTATCAAATCGATGGGGATGGTTATGAGAAAATCGATTTAACTATTCCTATTGATAATCTTGTCACGAGTTTTTATCCAGGGTTTTACCAAGTCAGCCTACCTGAAGGATTGCTTGAGAACACAATAGGATTTGGGTTCCGTTATACGATTATTAATCCAATACTTTCCAACGATCTGCAAACACTGACGGGGATTTTTCTTTACGAAGTGTTGTTTCCTTCTTCGGTTTTTTAACTGATAATATCTCTTTTGTTTGATTCGTTTTCTTTGTTGTTTTTTGTTTGGACTTATCCATGGTTAAGAATCCAACAAAGGGATCGATCATGATGGTTCCCATCAAGAACACCATCACCATCCATAACGGTTCATCCAGGATTAATCTAGGATTCAATCTTAGGTCTTCTCGGATGAATGGATAGAGCTGGGTTTGAAAGGTTTGATACAGCATAAAAACGGTCACCAACCAGACAAGCGTCATTCGCATCGATGGATTCACGGATTTGACTTTGCTAAATTCAATCAGTTGATTCGTGAAGAAAACCCCAATCAAGAGCAAGCCAATCAGGGCAAACACACCAGCCTGATGAATCGTGTCAAAGAAGAATGAAAATGTGGTCGTTAAATATTGACCAGAAACGATGATCGGGGCAAACCCTCCAAAAGGATACGTGAAAACCGATCGCAACACTTCTTGATACCCTTCAATCAAGGGAAAATCTAAGATGGTGTCCAAGGGACCGAATTGTTTCACCAAGGTGCCGAAACCAAAGACATCATACGTATCGATGAAGAATAATGTCACCATCAAGGCAACAAATCCTAGCAATCCATACAAGGTTGGTTTTAACCAACGTTGATAGGTTTGATATAGCTTAGGAAGTTTTGGCGAAAGATAAATCAATCCTGCAAGCAACAAAGAGATGAGTAATGGACTTAGGATGGGTAAAAAAATCACACCCATCAGACCAACAATAGTAGGCAATAACCACCAAACATGGAGACGCCAATCTTTAAACTTAAACGTTGTTAAGGAATGAATCTGTGATAACCACGGAGTCAGCAATAGGGTTAAATAAAAAGCCATGTAGTCCACGCTGACTTCTTTGAATGCCAACCCCACTAACCATTTCACTTCTTCACTGACGACATAAACTTCGCCATTGACGTAAATCACTTGGCCAGCAAAAACCAAACGATAAAAAGGAAGGTATCGAAACAAGGTGTAAAAAATATTGATAAGGACAAATAAAGATAATCCTAGTAATAAGGTTTTGATGATCACCTCATAGGTAATCTGATATTTTTTGACCGCGATAAACCCTAAAAAATAAGTCGCAGAAAACCCAAGGGCCAATAACCCATTTCTTAACCACGACCCTGATTCAAGATAAAGCGGAGAGATACTCAGGAATAACGTAAAGATGGTTAAACTCGTCACCATCAATCCTAAATCCGTTCGTTGATAATCACTAAAAGAGCGATAATCTTTGATGAAGAAAAATACTCCTAAGGCAAGGGCAATCAATAAATAGACGGATTGAATCCCAAACAATTGAAACCCAACAATAAACAACGCTTGGACCATCAATAAGTGATACCACTTCTGTTGTTTGAATAAATTCAAGAAAGGATTACCAGTACGCGCCATGTTCCACCTTTTCTGCCCCTAATGGTTTCTCGCTAGGGCGTATCCACGCTTCATTGACGTATTGGGCAACATGTTGACGTTGTTCCCATCGTTTACCAAGAATCCCAAACATTGTTTGCGTCGCCCCACCGGTTTGGATTGCTTGTCTACCCATGGTTTTGATAAACCAAGCAAGGTGAGATCCATACGCGCCTGCGCCGATTAATGCGATATCAAAATCATGTTTCATCACATCAACCTTCATCGCATCCAAGGCATCAAACCACGTTGGATACCGGTCATCCGTTGCATCGGCAATCGTTTGCACTGCCTTGACGGTGATCAAGGTAAAATCTGGCATCACTCCAGCAGGAAATAATTGTTTTCTATTTGCGTATTGTTTTTGAATATCCTCAGCAAAGGGAGAAACTACCAAGACACGCTTGCCTTGTAAGGCTTGAATCCAATCACCGCGTAACGGTTCAAATGCTTCATATGGAATCACATTGGCCTCGTTAAAGTAACGTTGATACATATACGATTCCATATGAATACCGGAAATTCCTAGGATGTCTGTTTTCTTGGCTTCCTTCACAAAATGCTTCGCGTAAAACGTGAGTTGTTTATCGATGGTCGGGAAAAAACCTGCATTTTGTTTCATGCTCATGACCACACTTGGTTTATAGGTAGTCTTAAGTCCTAATAAGATCTTCTCGTGATTATGGATTGCACCCATTTCCACCGCACCAATACGAACCGCAGCAAATGGTTCTTCTTTTAAGATTGCTGCTTTTAAGACATCATTCCCATGCTTTAACGTTAAGTTTTTAAAATGAAGAAATTGATTCGTAGAAGTTTTGATTCTAAAAAGCTTCCACTTGAATACACCCCATGAACTTTTTAGAAATTCACGTTGATAAGTCTTTCGATTTAATGAAAGGATTTTAAGAGGTTCCATGGTTCCTATTATACAAAGAAAAACCCGAGGGATGACCTTGGGGTTTATTTCTTGAAAGAATTAACCAACGCGAACTTTTTTAAGGATGGCACGCTTGACGAGTCCGTTTTCATAAACAAATTTAGGACTGCCCTTGAGTAAAGGCCGGACATATCGTTTCATCAATGTCCCTTCTCCGTGGACATCGACCACCCATTCTGGGGGAAGTTTCTTTTCAACGTTGGCAATTTTATTGAGCTTTTGTAATTTAAAACTGACTTTGTATGGATCGTCACTCTTGCGGGTAATGACCACC
>DBCA01000117.1 GCA_002292805.1 Caryophanales bacterium UBA970 | reverse complement strand
ACACCAAGTTCCTCATCGGCTACTCCTTCGACTACATCCCAAACACCAAGTTCCTCTTCGGCTACTCCTTCGACCTCTCAAGCTCCTGCATTTAATCAAACAAGTAACATTGTTCTCTATACGCGTGATACAACGTCAGGAACTCGCGATGGCTTTATGGGTGGTATTGGCTTTAGTACAGCAGCCAAAAATGACAACTTACTAACTGATGGATATATCATTGCTGACAATACTTCGATTTTAACTGCGATGAGTGGATCAGATAAGTATGGCATAGGTTATGTTTCATTATCATCGGTCAACAACAACGTCAAAGGTTTAAAATTTAACAACATTGCAGCAACTGAAGACACTGTTTTGGACAATACATATGGTTTAAAGCGTCCCTTTAACTGGATGTTGAGAGCGAATGGTGATTTTCCTTCTACGAATGTTGAAAATATATCAAAAGCATTCGTAGCGTTTATGGCCACCATTGAAGGTGGAGAAACCATCACAGGTGCTGGAGCAGTAGCACTTGATTCTACACAACGTTGGGATACGATCAGTTCAAGTTATCCAATCTGTGCTCAAAACAATACTGCTGTGACTGTTCGATTTGGTGGATCTGATTCAATTGAAAAAGTAGCAAAAGCACTCACGACTTCATTTAAGGCTCGTTGCGGAAACTTTGTTGCAGAACATGAACACACAGGTTCAGGTGACGCATATAAACGTACCAATGATCCAGCAATCAAAGATACCGCTGTTGGTAAAGATGTTGGTTTTGCCTCAAGAGCATTCACGTCTGCTGAACAACTGGTAGGCGGGGTTGCTTTACCTTCAAATCAACTTGGCCAATTGGCATGGGATGCAATTGTTGCGATTGTCCACAAAGATAATCCTTTAGTGAATGTGAATGGTGATATTTTAAAGAGAATGTATGAAAAAGCTGCAACCTCACCAATTCGTACTTGGGCTGAAGCAATAACGGCATCTGCTGCTTTATAATCTAACTGAATCATTACAATTTAAGACTTATACCGAGGGTATTCCCTCGGTATAATTTTATTTAAAGACATGAAACAAACACAAGTTAAAAAACTCGTTGATAACCTTGTTGAAAAAACATTGTTTTTAACCGCTTTAATTTCTGCTTCGTTCATTCTTCTTGTGGTTTTTGTCATTTTTGAGAGGGGCATCTCTCCTTTCATTTCAGATAACGACGGGTTAGGCCCAGTGAACTTATTAAGATTTCTCACAGGCGTTGTTTATCTGGATGGTACAACCTTCGCCTCTAATGCATATGGGATTGGTTTCCTAATCATCAGTACACTTTATATCGCATTTCTATCGCTTGCCATTGCTATGCCTGTGTCGATCTTTTCTGCTTTATTTATTGCAAAGATCGCTCCTTCCTGGTTAGCCAAAACCCTGCGATCCGTGATTGAAATTTTAGCAGCCATTCCTTCAATTGTTTATGGTCTTTTTGGGGTGGGAATCGTTCTTGATTTGGTTTATCAGTTTTCACTTAATGTCGGGGTACAATCCGCTGCAGGATTCTCTATACTTTCCACGGTGATTGTGTTGGCAATTATGATTATCCCAACGATGACTGTGATAACCGAAGTTGCAATCCGCTCCGTACAAAAAGAATTAATCAATGGTTCCTTGGCTTTAGGAGCGAGCACCACTCAAACGAATTTTAAAGTGGTTCTTGCTGCAGCAAAATCTGGAATTTTTACTGCCGCCATCCTTGGGGTTGGTCGAGCCCTTGGAGAAGCAACTGCAGTAAGTTTGGTAGCAGGATCAAGACGCTCAGGAATATCATTTGAACTCTTTGATACAACATCAACCCTTACATCCACCATGTTATTGGGAATGAAAGAAACAGTTGGACTTGATTATACAATTCGTTTTTCCATTGGATTGGTTTTGATGGTGGTTATTTTAATCACCAATTTTGTGCTTAATTTCATCAAATCAAAAGTAGGACGCGTCAATGTTTAATCGGTATTTAAGAAAGTTCATCGATTGGGTGTTGCAGACATTAACATTTTTATTTTCATCAGTTTCTTTTATTACTCTGGGTGCTATTTTTTTATTCGTCTTTAACCAAGGTTGGTCCTTGATCAATATCGATCTTTTAATCTATCCATATGAATCGGAAACCATTCTTGCTGAACCCAATGACGATATTTCCTTTTGTGAATGTGAACCAACCATTGATTTAAATGAAAATGTGTTTTACTCAATTAAATGGGGAATTGGTTTCATCGAAGATGAAGATATTCTCGGACAAACCTCGGTTCAACTTGCATATATTCACCCTGAATCACCTTTAAAAATCCTCCATAACAAGGGCATCCAAGATGATACGGTGACATTGTTACCTGAGTATTTGATTCAAAAAATTTCTTATAATGATCGTTCAGCTTCTTTCGCAAGACGGGGTGTTGAACGGATGGTCAATGAACTTAATTCTTCGAATTCGATTTATGAAATTGAAGTGATTACGCAAGGTGGTGGTATTGGGGGGTCTGTGATCACCACCTTGTGGCTCATCGCATTAACACTCATTATCGCGATACCCATTGGAGTTGGTGCGGCACTTTATCTCAATGAGTTTGCCCCAAAAAACCAAATCACAAAAGCAATACGGTCTTTCATTGAAACCTTAACCGGCGTCCCTTCCATTATTTTTGGTTTGTTAGGTGTGGCTATTTTTATTCCTTTAACAGTCGCCTTAACCGATGCTACCGGTGGCAATCTAATTTCCGGAGCTTTAACCCTATCGGTCATTTTACTGCCGGTTGTCATTCGCACCACGGAGGAGAGTTTAAAGGTTGTCCCTGATGAATTTCGCCAAGGGTCTTTGGCATTAGGTGCATCCAGAACGCAAACCACATTTAAATTAATTGTTCCGAATGCATTACCAGGTATTCTTGCTGCAATTCTTCTTGGTATTGGTAGAATTGTTGGGGAATCTGCCGCACTCATCTTTGCTATCGGCGCCCTTGTCAAAGATGACATTACACTGACCGGTAAATCCACATCCTTAGCAGTTCATATTTACTCCATGATGACGGATGAACCGGCAAACATTGAACTTTCTTCCACCATCGCCATCATCATTCTGGCCATCGTATTGGTCTTGAACCTATCGATCAAATTCATATCTTCAATACTTATGAAAGGTAAACTTGGAGGCATCACAACATGACCATTAGCTTTGAAACCAAAAACTTGAATTTATTTTATGGAAAGAATCAAGCACTCAGGAATATCAATTTAAATATTCCGTCTAGAAGTGTCACCGCTTTAATTGGTCCTTCGGGTTGTGGAAAATCCACTTTCTTAAGAACGCTGAACCGCATGAATGACTTAATTCCAAATGTCACCATCCAAGGCGAAGTTAAGTTTGGCTCTTTAAACATTTATGACAAAAAAACGGATGTGATTGATATTCGCAAGCGAATCGGTATGGTGTTTCAAAAACCGAACCCATTTCCAATGACCATCTATGATAACGTTGCATATGGACCGCGTTGCCAAAAAACTTATCGAAAAAAAGACCTCGATCGGGTTGTGATTGAAGCATTAAAACGAGCAGCGTTGTATGATGAAGTCAAAGATCGAATGAATAAATCTGCCCTTGAACTCTCTGGTGGTCAACAACAACGCTTATGTATTGCCCGTGCTTTGGCGATGGATCCTGAAGTATTGCTTATGGATGAACCAACCTCTGCCTTAGATCCGATTGCGACAGCCAAAATTGAAGAACTGATTGTCGAATTAAAGAAAAACTATACGATTGTGATTGTCACCCACTCGATGCAACAAGCTGCTCGTATCTCTGATCAAACTGCCTTCTTCCTACTTGGGGATTTGATTGAAGTTGAAGAAACAAGAACGTTCTTTGCCACCCCCAAAGATCCGCGCTCAGAGAGTTATATCACCGGAAGGTTTGGATAGGAGATCATCATGACAACATTCATTGAAACCGAGTTAAGGGAAATTGAAAAGAATCTTAAAGAAATGATTCTGCTTGTTTTATCCATGCATGAAGAAGTCAAGGTCGCCTTGGAAAAAATGGATATGAAGGCTGCGCTGCAAATTGTGAAGCGAGATGAACAAGTCAACAACCTTGATGAACTCATCAACGAATCGGTTCTTTCCTTTCTTGCCACCCAAGCACCCGTGGCAAAAGACTTACGTTCAGCCATCGCGATGATTCGCGTGGCCAATGACGTGGAACGAATTGGGGATTACGCCAAAAGCATCTCCGAAATAATCATCTTAACAAAACCTCTTTATGAACCGTTTAAGATCTATATCAACCCCATGTTTAATGACTTTATTAAAATGTTTAAGGCGGCAACCGATTTATTTTTTAAACCCGTCTTGGAAGAAACCTACTTGATTGCAAATCAAGATCAATTCATCGATGCAAAATTAAAGACTGCATTCAATGAAATCCCCAAAGTGGTGGATACCAATAATGTCATGAGTTTATTGCATACCTTTAATGTGATTCGTACCTTGGAACGAGCAGGTGACCACACCAAGAATATTTGTGAGGCAGTCATCTTTAAACTAAAAGGGAAAAAAATTGATTTAGGATAAAATTTACAATTCCAAAAAAAATCGATAGAATACGACCATTCGCGGTCGTATTTTTAATTCTTCTAGAATCGAGGTTTAAGTTTGAAACAATGTGCCTATAATAGTAAAAGATTTATAGGAGATCAATATGCGTATAGGTATCTTAGGACCCATCGGTTCTGGCAAGTCGACGTTGGCAAAAATGCTGTCAGATTTTTATAAGTATCCCCTGCTTGAAGAACCTGTCGAAAAGAATCCTTATTTACCTTATTTTTATGAAGACAAAGAAACCTTTGCCTTACTATCCCAAAATGCCTTTTATAGTGCGTTATTCTTACTCATGTGGAAGACCAAAGATCTTCCCCATGTGATTTGTGATTCCACACTTTATTCTAATCTCGTTTTTGCAGAAATGTTACGGTTAGAAGGGTTTATGACCGCGACCGAAGTTGCCTTAACGTATGCGATTGCAGACGCCCATCTGAAGCGATTACCTGACTTAGACATGCAGGTGATTTTGGTTAGACCTAAAGACGAACTCTTCCGTTATGTTAGAAAAAGAGGACGCACGATTGAAAAAGGCCAGGAAGATTATTTAAACTTCCATTATGACAATTATTACGATGTGTTAAAAAGAATCTTTAAAAACTATAAAGTCCAAGCGAGTAAAGTCCTTTATCTAGAACTACAAGATATTCACGACCCCAAAGAATTTCAACGGGTGCGCTTGGCAATTGAAGCTGCCCATCGCGTGGCGATAAAAACTAAATAAACAATTTATTTCTTTTGATTTTCTGATTGTCTAAATTCCGCGACCAAGGACGCGACCTTAGTTAAAAGAAGGTCGGTTGCTTTTGGATTGAAGGCACCTTCAGGGACGATGATATCGGCATGAACTTTCGATGGTTCCACATATAAATCATGCATAGGTCTGACCGTTTTGCTGTATTGCTCTTTGACACTGGCGAACGTTCTTCCGCGTTCTTCAATATCACGTTGAACGCGTCTAAGGACGCGGATATCTGCAGGGGTATCGACATAAATTTTAAAATCAAGCAGGGTTAATAAAGCAGGAATGGCAAAGGTTAAAATCCCTTCGACAATGATGACTGGGGTTGCCGGGGTTTCAATCGTTGCTTTGGCGCGTAGATGATTGACATAGTCATAGGTGGGTTGAAGAATCGTCTTCCCTTTTTTTAATGCTTTGACGTGTTGAATAATTAAATCAACATCAAACGCATCAGGGTGGTCATAGTTGAGCAATGCTCGTTTGTTTAAACTTAAATCGGTTCGATGCCGATAGTAATTATCAAGTCGCAAGATGATCGCGTTATCTTTGCCAGAATCGGTGACAAGGATATCCGCGAGGGTTGTTTTACCCGAAGCGGTGCCACCTGCAATCCCGATCATGATCCGTTCCATACTTCGTATCATCATAAAGAAAAAAGGTCATCCTTTCAATGAAAAGATGACCAAATATTGTAAAGAAAGATGGACCTCAACCGCCACGACCACCAGGCCGACGGCTTAAGGGTTTAGGAACATTGATAGTTGGTCGGTTGACGACTGGTTTAGGTTGATTGGGTAGGAAAGGAGATTTGTTTCCTTTCATCGGTGGGATAAATGTTTTTGGCATAAGAATTCCTCTAATCTTATTCTACTAGATTTTTGATAAATAGTGAGTGACAATTGCTTCAAGAGCAGGAATCATGCCGTCGTAAGTCTCACTAATCCCCGATCGAGTGGCAGAAGCAGCCACTAAAATTTCAGCGATCGCATCCTTATGAGCGGTTTTTCCGGCGAGGTTATTTTTTAGCGCATCGATAATTTTGAGACCAAAACTACCATGCTCTCGGTGACTAACCATCACAAAACCAGCAAAGGTAATATTAACAATCCCAACTCGGAAGCGAATGCTTTTACTGTCAGCATTACCATCCACCAACGCTTCGTAAGCATAACCATATAAAGTCCCGTTGTTTAGGTGAACTGCATGGACGGTCACAACATTCACTGTAGACAATGTGGTTGGTAAGGTTTCCGTCACCCCATAAAAATCATTAGCATTAATGTTTCCCATGGCAGCAAGCCAAATATTGGCAAGTGGTGTGGTTGCAGAGGAAGATGGAGTTGCACTTGATGTTGAGGAAGAAACCAGGGCACTAGAACTTGTCACCACAGAAGTGTTTGTTGTTGAAGTACTAGCACTCGATGAAGTAACCAATGTACTCGTTACATTGGAAGTTGTTATTGAGGAGGAACTTGAAACCAACGAGGAGGTAGTGGTTTGTGATGGGCTAGATAACGACGCACTTGAAGAGACGATTGGCAGAGAAGAATCCACATTGGACGTTATATTTTCCGGTGAGCAGCTTGCCAGTAATGTGAACAAGAGAACAGGGATAATGCGTTTCATATGGATAAATATCTCTCTACCATCGCTTCAATCGCGGGCATCAAACCGTCATATGTGACAGTGATCCCGGTACGACCAGCATTGGCTCGTTGCAGAATGGCGACCACTTCAGAAAAACTAACTTGGGTGCCAACAAGATTGGCGCTGAGGGCGTTCAATTGTTTATCCCCAAAATTATTATGTTCTCTTTCTTCAACAATGAGGAAACCCTGGAACTCGTTATCAAACATACTTAAACGAAAAATGACCGAATCATTCCCACCATCTCCGTCGACTGTCGCTTGAAAGACAAACCCTTGAGTTTCACTGTTTTGTTTTAGTTCATACACCACATCAACACCAACATCTTCTTCATCTTCGGTAAGATCAACTGAAGCAATATCAAAGGTGTTCCGAATCGATTCGGAAATAACCACATTCCAAGTTTCATCAAGGGTAATGTCCACAGACGTAGGTGTAGATCCACAAGCAGTTAGTATTAAAACAAGTAGACTTAGCAATGGTATTTGTTTCATGTTGCGTTTATTATATTAAATAAGGAATACAATCGCACGAAAGATGCTTAAACAATGAATAAAAACCAAATTCAAAAAATTAAAGACCAGTATTTAACGATGATTGATCAAAAAAACTTTGATCATTTTATCAACCCCAACATCATGAAACTAGAAGACGGTCTTGCTGAAGTTCGCTGGCTTCCTCAACCAGAACACCTCAATCGCTATGGGGCGATTCATGGCGGGGCCTTAGCGGGTTTAATTGATTCGGTTGCGTCGATCACGTCCTTAACCAAATTAAAAAGAATCGTCACGATTGAAATGAATATTTCTTATATCAAGGCGGCAACGATTTCCACCAAGGTTCTTGCGAAAGGTCTCGTCATCCAAAGCGGTAAGTCACTGATTCGGACCACGGTTGAATTGTTTAATGAAGAGAATCAATTAATCACACGGGGTAATCTTACCTTCTTTATTTTAGGAGAATTGACCTTATGACAACGATGCCACCAGCACTAGGTGGGGTTCATCACGTCACTGCGATTACGAGTTCTGCAAAAGATATCTACGAATTCTTTACCCGCATCCTTGGCCTAAGACTTGTTAAAAAAACTGTGAACCAAGATGATGTTCGCGCTTACCATCTATTCTTTGCAGATGATCGAGGCAATCCAGGAACTGATATGACGTTCTTTGATTTTGGTCAAAGTCAAAAAGCAGTTCGCGGAACAAACGAAATTTATCGAACCAGTTTTCGTGTCAAAGATAACCAAAGTTTAGCCTATTGGTTAAAACGTTTTCAACGATATCAAGTCAAACACGAACCAATCAAAACTATCTTTGGTCGGCAATGGTTGAACTTTGTTGATTTTGATGATCAAGGGTATACGTTGGTTTCTGATGAAGGAATCAAAGGCGTTGCGGCTGGCGAACCATGGCACTTAGGACCAGTTCCTGATGAATTTGCAATTATAGGATTAGGACCGATTTTTATTCGCG
>DBCA01000101.1:3518-4658 GCA_002292805.1 Caryophanales bacterium UBA970 | reverse complement strand
CTTTGCGAAAAGGTTTACCTGTCGTTGCACTCGAAAGTACCATTATCAGTCACGGTATGCCTTATCCAGAAAATTTAGAAACGGCTATTACGGTTGAAAAAGTAGTCTTGGATGCAGGGGCTACGCCTGCAACGATTGCGATTCTCGATGGTGTCATCCACATTGGTCTAAACAAAGATACCTTAACAAGATTTGCACAAAGTAAAAATGTAAGAAAAGTATCTCAACGCGATTTAGCTTATGTACTATCTGAGGGATTATCCGGTGGTACAACCGTTGCGACAACCATGTATTTAGCTTGGAAGAACGGTATCAAGGTTTTTGCTACCGGTGGTATTGGTGGCGTTCATCGTGGTGCAGAAACATCATTTGATATCTCTGCTGATCTTGAAGCGTTTGCCACGATGCCCATCACCGTTGTGTCTGCTGGAGCAAAAGCGATTCTTGATTTGCCTAAAACATTAGAATATTTAGAAACCATGGGTGTCCCAGTTGTGGGTTATCAAACGGATGATTTTCCAGCGTTTTATCATTCAAAGAGTGGTTTAAAATTATCACTACGATGTGACAACCCTTTATCTGTTGCAACTTTAATGAAAACGCAGAGTGAACTTAATTTAACACAAGGAATTTTGATTGCAAATCCTATTCCAATCGCCTTTGAAATGGATGCTAGAACGATTAATGCTGCAATCCATACGGCAACAAAAGAAGCAGATGAACAACATATCAAAGGGGCCACACTTACTCCATTTTTACTTGCAAGGGTCAAAGCACTCACAGGTGGTGATTCCTTAAAAAGTAATATTGCATTGGTAAAACATAACGCAAAAGTTGCCAGTGAGATTGCTATTGCCTATCAAAAACTTAATGTTGTTGCTGGTCCAACTTTAGGATAATATTTTTTAAATCTTGTTCCGAAAAAGCGTAGTGTTCGTTGCAGAAATTACAATGAACATCAGCACCATGTTGTACTTTTATCATATCGTTTAATTCGTCTTTACCAAGAAGTTTGAGAGTCGCTTCTGTTCGGTCTCTAGAACAGGTACATTTAAAACCAAGGGTTTTATCATCCAAAATATGTAAATCTTTTTCTGGGATTAAGCTTTTTAAAATATCTTCTGGTGTCATCCCTTCAAA
>DBCA01000101.1:0-3445 GCA_002292805.1 Caryophanales bacterium UBA970 | reverse complement strand
CCATTTTACTTAGTGTGGCATCATCACACCCCGGCATCGCTTGAATAAGGTATCCCCCGCTTGCAGCAATTTGACCATCTGGATTGACGAGTACGCCCAGTGCAAGTGCAGAGGGAATTTGTTCTGAGTTCACTAAATAGGATGCGAGATCTTCAGCAATTTCACCAGAAATGATCGGTGTTTGTCCTGTAAAGTTATATTCAGATCCAAAACTTTTCACCACTGAAACCATCCCTTGTGAGCCAACTGCCCTAGCAACATCTAATTTTCCTTTGGCATTCGCAGGGAAATGAACTTGTCCATTATGGACATAACCTCTAACCTGACCAAATGCATTGGCATCTACAACAATTTCACCGATGGGGCCATTGCCTGCGATACGAATAGTATATTTCTCTTCACCTTTTAAATTACTTGCAAACAAAAGACCTGCAGTAAGGGTTCGCCCAAGTGCAGCGGAAGCAGTCGGTAAAGTTTGATGGCGTCTACAACCCTCTTGAACTAAATGAGTTGTGGAAGTTGCAATTGCTCGAATTTTACCTTGGAAGGCTATCGCAGATACAAGATAATCTTTTTTCATCTTCCATATCTTAACAAAATCGAATTGCGAAAGATAATACAATGTCCTTAGAGGTAATAATCATGAACCAAAATCCTTTTATTGTGAAGCATCCGCTCATCGATCACAAAATGACTATTCTCAGAGATAAACAAACCCATAATAATTACTTTAGAACGTTGGTTAAAGAAATTACACAGATGATTGTCTATCCTGCAACACACCATCTTAAATTAGAGAAAAAAGGTATTATCACCCCTGTATCTGATATGGTTGGACATCAACTTGCGAATGATGTTCTAGTTGTTCCCATCATGCGTGCAGGATTAGGAATGTTAGATGCGTTTACAGAAATGATTCCCACCGCAAAGGTTGGTCATATCGGATTTGTAAGAGATGAAAAAACCTTAAAAGCGAGTTCATATTTGGTGAAATTACCGAAAATTGAACCCAATACAGAAGTCTTTATCTTAGATCCCATGCTTGCGACAGGTGGCACCTTAATTCAAGCAATTGATTTGATTAAGAAAAAAGGTGCTAAATTAATTACATATCTCGGATTAGTAGCCGTTCAGGAAGGCATTGATAAGGTTTTAAAAAGCCATCCAACGACAAACATTTATTTAGCGTCTTTAGATAAACAACTCAATTCAAAAGGTTATATTGTGCCTGGTTTAGGGGACGCCGGTGATCGTTTATTCGGTGAAGAAGGTTAATAAGATAAAACAAAGTCTACTGGAAAGCCGTGTTCTTTTAGCTTGGCTTCGCCTGGTAAGTATGTAAGGTTAATTAAGAAGGTAAAACTAATCACGTTACCACCTAATCTTTTGACTAAGTTAGCGATAGCAACGGAGGTTCCTCCCGTTGCAAGCACATCATCTAAAATTAAAACACGTTGCCCTTTTTGTATGGCGTCTTCGTGCATAAATAAACTTGTTTAACCATATTCAAGCGTAAACTTTTCTTCAATCGATTTGCGAGGTAACTTACCGGCTTTTCTCACTAAGACAAAAGGAATTTTTAATTGGCTAGCGACAGCGCCACCAAAAATAAATCCCCGAGCTTCTGGAGAGACAATCACATCGGGTTTATAACGCGTGACAATGTTAGCAAGGGATTGAATGGCATCATGAAAAGCTGGACCATTTTTTAATAAAGGTGTGACATCTTTAAAGGAAACACCTTTGATTGGCCAATCTTGAACGGCGGCAATATATGGCTTTAAATCCATGAACTATTCTCCCTTTTTCCAAGGATAATCCTTGGGATTCATATTGATCATACTTTGTTTTAAGACGCCTACATATGGTATATTTCGGTATTTTTCATCAAAGTCCATGCCATACCCAACGACGAATAATTTTGGAATGGTCTTGCCGATGTAATCGGGTACAAATTTTGTTTTTCTTCCTTCGGGTTTATCGAGTAGTGTTACAACTTTTACAGACCTTGCACCTTCACTCATCGCTTTTTGTTTTATTTTTTGAATAGTTAATCCTGAATCTACAATGTCTTCGATAATTAACACGTCTTTATTGCGAAGGGTTAAGCGTGGCCATAAATAGATTTCAACCCAGTTAGACGTGACGACACCGCCATGATAGCTACTGGATGCCACATATTCATAATCACAATAAAATTTAAATTGTTTGGATAGATCGGTTAGAAAGGGTGTGACGCCTTTTAATACAGCAAGAATCGTTGGAACCTTTCCTGCATAATCTTTGTTAAGCTTTGCTCCTAAATCTTCGCAAATGTCTTCAATTTCTTTTTCACTTAATAAAATTCTTTCAAAATCTGGATGGATTGGTTGCGATTTCATACCACACCTCCTAAGGTTGAGTCCTTGTTTCATTTAAGTAAGTCTCAACGTAAAAGATTATATGATATCTGACAAAAATTCGCCAAATAAAAAGCACATCACAATACCTTCTCAACTATTAGTTGTTCTATAATCAACCTATAGGGGAATAATCATTAAATTATCAACTAACTATCGTTAGGATTACAAAATAAGTTGATGAATAATATAGGTAGAAAAGAGGATGTTTTATGAAAACAAGTTTAGGACAACGTCTCACAGAGTTAAGAAAGAAGAAGGGTTGGACACAAGAAGAGCTCGCCAAGAAGTTAAATGTTTCACCCCAGGCTGTAAGTAAGTGGGAAAAGGATGTTTCCTTTCCAGATGTGACGTTACTCACCACGATTGCAGAAATCTTTGACACATCGGTAGACTACTTATTAGGGCACGAAAAGCATCCTACCGTTGATGTTGGTAGCAAGAATAAAAAAGATATGGATCGTATGGTGTTTAGAATCAACGTTTTATCCAGTGACGGAGATAAAGTAAAGGTTAATCTCCCTTTACCCCTTGTAAAGGTAGCATTAGACATGGGTGTTACACCAAAAGTTGATGGAAAAGATGTTTTAAAAGATATTGATATCAACAAAATCATGGCACTTGTTGAACAAGGTGTCATTGGTAAAATTGTAGAAATTGAAACCAAGGACGGTGATTTTGTTGAGATTGTGGTGGAATAAACTGTGCGTATTCTCATCAAAGAAAATCAAAAAACAAAATTATCTTTGTGGTTACCTTCAGGTCCATTGGTCTTAAGCACTTTTCTCAGATATTTTCGTTATGAAGGTAAACGATTTCCAAAAGAAAAAAGAAAAGCGATTCTTCAACAAATCAAACGTTTAAGGAAGTTTCATAAACCCCTTGTGTTGGTGGACATTCAACAAAAAAACGGTGATAAGGTATTAATTAAGATTTAGTTTTACAAAAACAGTTGGTCATATGATCGTCAATCAAACCAATCGCTTGTAAATGCGCGTAGATGATTTTGGGTCCCACAAACTTCATCCCGCGCTTTTTTAATGCTT
>DBCA01000093.1:3190-3858 GCA_002292805.1 Caryophanales bacterium UBA970 | reverse complement strand
TTAACATGGACCTTTACCTCCTCGGTTGATGGTCAAGCTAACTCATTCTTATCCTATGCATTTGGTGCAGGTCATACCGCGATTACCAACGTTCCTGCAACACTTGAAAACGTTACCATTAATCAAACTAGTCTCGTGCGTATTGCTTCATATGCTTTTTATAACATTGCTACCCTTAAGCAAATCGAATTACCCAATAACGTAACTGAAGTAGCCCAGTTTACATTTGCACATGCTGCTGCCAATACCAGTCGCTTACAATATATCGATTTACCATCTGGATTATTAACCATTGGTAACTCCGTGTTTTCAAACAACACTTCATTACTTGAAATCACCATTCCTGATACCGTTATTTCCATAGGTTCCAGTGTTCTAAATAACACCCTTGCACTAACAAAATTCCGTGGCAGTATTGATAGCCCATTATTAGCGAGTCGTTTCTTCCGTTATTTCTTTGGTGGTAGTAGTGCGACGGCTGGTGGAACGATTCCAACCAACTTACAAACGGTTGAACTCACCGCAGGTACAACCCTTGTAGCGAGCTATTTCCAAAGCTTTACCACCATTCAAACGATCTTCTTACCATCAACCCTTACCACCATCGGTAACTCCGCATTCAATGGTGTAACCGGTCTTAAACAAATTCAAGTCTTAGGTGCAGTAGC
>DBCA01000093.1:0-3091 GCA_002292805.1 Caryophanales bacterium UBA970 | reverse complement strand
GCAGATTCCTTTAATGGTGCAACCTCATTAGAAACGGTGATTACAGGTGCAACGATTACCACGATTGGTAATAACGCGTTCTTAAATACCAAACTTTCAACCTTTACTTTCTCTTCAGCTTTAACAACGATTGGATCAGCAGCATTCCAAGGAACTTTATTAACCGAAGTGGTCTTACCCAATACAGTTGTCACCATTGGTAACGATGCCTTTAGAAATACCACAGCCTTAACGACGATTACGTTCCCAAGCACGGTTCCAAGTGTTGCTCCCTTATTCTCTTTAGGAACGAACGTCTTAACTGGCGCACAAGTTTTAGCTACGATGAACTTCCATATCGATGTGTTACCAACCCTTGCGGCGAACCGCGTTGTGCGTTATTTCTTTGGTGGATCCACCACGGTTGGAGGAACCATTCCAACAACCTTGAAGACACTCAATTTAACCGGTGGTACAACCATCTCTGATTTGTTCGTCAATAATATGACAACGTTAGAAACCATTAACTTACCTGCCACGCTTACCACGATTGGTTTACGTAGTTTTGAAGGTGCATCCGGTGTTAAATCATTAACCATTCCTGCAACCGTGAATAGCATTGGTAACGATGCTTTCCGTGCGATGACAGGATTATTATTACTCACATTCTTAAGAGAAACCTTACCCGCGACGATCGGTACCAATTTATTTGCAACCAGCTACACAGGTTTAATTCCTTTGAACCTTAACCCTTTAGCGAGTTTATTTATCGTTGTGCCAACTCAAGCCGCTCGCGATGCGTATATTTTGAATGCACAATTTAATGCATTCGCTAGCGCTGATCCAACCCGTTTAGTCGTTGCAGAACAACCACCTATCTTACCCTAATGATTTATTTCACACTGAATAACATGTCTTTCATTGAGTTCCTAAAAACACTTTTAACCGTACTTTGGATCCTGGCCGGGTTATTCATTTTCTATGAAGACCTCACCACGAAAGACATTGAAGAAGATGAAGGTGTATCCTCCACACAATCTCAACCCACACCCAAAGTCATTGAAAAAGTCGTGGAAAAGGTTGTCGAGCGTACCACGATCATTCGCCAAACCTTAAAAGCGGAAGCACCTATCTTACCTCCTGTCAGTGTGAATGATGATGAAGAAAAAGAAGATAACGTCTTCAAAACGATTAAAATCTTTTCCAAACCCATCCAAGGTCGACAAGGGTTTTATGAACGGCTTCAACCCAATTTACAAAAAGAATTCAAGAAATTCTTTGTGGATGAAGGTCCAGATCATCTCTCTAAAGATTTAAACTATGTGATTGGTGACAAGAATCCAGCATTCTTCGAATACGTCTTTAATGACATTTATGACTATCAGAAAGTTATTTCACCCGAACTCTTGAATGCCTTGATGGTGGAATTACAAACCATCGCCAAAGATGATCCTCAAGCCCAATCTTATTTATTTGAAGCCGGTTCAAGAACCGCTTATACCCAAAGACAAAAGCAAGGATTCTTGGGATTGGTGGATGAGTGGACAGCTCAAGATATCAACGTTCAAAAGAAACATCTCAAACCTAAAGGTCGTTATGTTTATAGTTATGCACGTCGAGCCATCTTGTTAGAAAAACAAGGCAAGATCGAAGAAGCGATGCAATTGGTGGATGAAGCCCTTCCATTACAACTGGATGATCGCACCAAAGGAAATTATCAAGCAAGAAAAGAACGTTTACTTGGTTTGTTGAAACCGAAAGTCACCGTCTTAAATTTACCAGCACCGACTGAAAAGAAAGCAGCTTTACCTCCTGTCAGATCAAATGAATTTGATGATGATGGTGAAGAAAACGCCATGGAAAAGGTTGTCTTCTTCAAAGGTGATATCAAAGATCGTCCTGAATTTTATACCTCTTTGACCGATACTGAAAAAGCTGAATTTCGTCGGTATTTCGTCGATGGCAAAGAGGACCAGTTTGTCAAAGGACTCGTCTATACCATTCAAGGTGATAATCGAGATTATTTCAAACGTGTGTTTAACTATATTTATCTCTTTAGAAAAACCATCTCATTAAGTCTATTAACCAAGTTGACCAACGAACTCATTGCCTTATCAGGAAACGATGAACAAACCCAATCTCTGATTTATGAAGCGGCATCTCGAACGGGATATTATCGTCGTAAAGATACAAGTTTCTTAAATCAAGTTGAAGCATGGTGTTTACAAGATATCAATCTTCAACAAAAGAAGAATATTAAAAACGAATACGCCTATAGTTATGTTCGTTATGCCATCCTGTTAGAAAAAGCAGACAGAATTCCCGAAGCTTTAGAACTCGTTGAAGAAGCCTTAACTCGTCAATTGGATGATCGCACCCAAGGTAATTATCCTGAACGTAAAGTTCGCCTTTTAGGTAAGATGCCAAAAGTAGCAGAACCTGTCAAAGAAGAAGAACCGGAAGAAGAAGCCGATGAAGCTGCGTTAGAAAACATCCAAATCTTTAAAACTGAAATCAAAGAACGAAAAGGGTTCTATGAATCCTTAACCAATGAAGAACAACAAGAATTTGACCGTTATTTCGTCCTTCCAGGTGAACAACACCTTGCCAAGGAATTGCAATACACCAAGGGTGGCCAAAACGATGCCTTCTTTACCAAGGTGTTTAATTTCATCTACCGGTATCGTCGCCTCATCTCTTCTGGGTTATTAATTAAACTATCGGATGAACTCCAATCGTTTACCCAAGGCGATCCTGATGTGCAAACGATTCTTTATGAACTTGCGATTCGCGTCGCTTACTTTAGACGAAAAGACCAAGTGTTCTTCCAAACGGCAAAATCATGGGCGGAAAAAGACGTATTCTTACAACAATCGACCTTGAATGCCAGAGACAAGTATGTTTATAGCTTTACTCGATTAGCCATCATCTTAGAAAAACAAAAGCTTTTCAAAGAAGCGCTTATCATCGTTGAAGATGCCTTATCAAGAAACCTCAACGACAAGACCAAAAATGGCTATCCAGGCCGTAAAGTAAGAATCCTTAAGAAAATGGCAATGGTGAAATAATATGAAAAGCATCCTTAAATTTATTTGGTTTTTGCTAGCAATCC
>DBCA01000096.1:6476-10745 GCA_002292805.1 Caryophanales bacterium UBA970 | reverse complement strand
TGACCTAAGTTAATCCCTTCAGCAACTACCAATCCTTCTACTTGTCCAAATTGGTGCGAGTGAGTAGCATCATCTTCATCGCGGCGAAAAACTTTTCCCGGACAAATTACTTGAATTGGTTTTCCTTGACTGGCTTGCATCACCCGTGCTTGAACCGGTGAAGTATGCGTTCTTAATAATGTATTCTCATCAAAATATAATGAGTCTTGCATTTCTCGCGCAGGATGATCTTTGGGGATATTCAAAAGTTCAAAATTGTAATGATCGGTTTCTACTTCTGGTCCTTCGGCAACTTGATAACCCATGGCAATGAATACATCGGTGATGGCTTGTTCAATTAAATAAAAAGGATTCACGGACCCTTGGGTTGCTTGGACACTAGGTTGACTCACATCAATGACTTCTTCTTTGAACTTAGCGTTGATTGAAGCTTCTTGAAGTAAGGCTTGTTTAGATTCTAATGCTTGCGTGAGTTGATCACGAGCTTGATTGATTAATTGACCGACTTGTTTTTTGGCGTCCCCATCAAGATCTTTGAGTAATGCAAACACTCCCATTAGTTCAGATTTTTTAGCAAGATAGGTGTTTCTAACCTCTTGCAAAAGATTTAAATCAGAAGCTGATTCAATCGCAGCTAACCCTTTAGCGAGAATCTTATGAATATTGTCAATCATGGATGTTTTCCTCCTTGAAATAAAAAAAGTCATCCGTAAGGAACGACCGAAGCCGTGGTACCATCCTTGTTCGTTTGACCGCACTTAATTGAGGTGTTAACGCCACCAACGGTTAATTTGCTTGAAAGTGAATTTTGAATCGTTTGAGTGGTTTCACTGTTCACTCATCCCTGGTTCGATTCTACTAGGCTTTCATTAACAAGTTTTATTGTATCACGATGCTGGCTTATATTGCAGACAGCGATAGGCAATAATCGCAAAGGCAACGGCGACATTGAGAGAGTCAATATTTTTCATTGGGATGGTGACTTCTCCATCACTTAACGCGGCGATGGATGGACGGACGCCATGGGATTCATTGCCGACCACCAAGATATTCTTTTCTTGAAATCGATAATGCTGAAGAGGAATAGCTTTGGTTGAAAGGTTCGTTGTCACGATATGATAACCCTCTTGGTGATACTGTTTCAGTAATGCGCCATCTTCTTGATCGACAAGAAGATTTAATCCAAACAAGGCTCCTTGGGAACTGGCAATCACCTTAGGTTGATAACGATTGGCCGTGTTCGGTGAAAAAATAACCGTGGTAATGCCTAACCCTAAACTCGTTCTTAAGATCGTCCCGACATTGCCAGGATCATTAATTTGATCTAAATAAACCATGGTGTTCCCCAAAGGAAATTGGGTTTTTATTTTTCGGCATAACCCGATGATACCTTGAGGGGTTTTTTGATTAGAGATGGCGGCGAAGACATGGGGATCACAGACAAACATCTTGATGTCACTAGGAAAGTTAAGGGTATGATCAAGAACATAAACGGATTCAAGGACGCCGGCATTTAAAGCATGATCAACCAAGTGTTGACCTTCGACTAAAAAATGCGTGGGTTCAAAAGGACCATCTTGATTCTTTAATAGTCTTAATTTTTTGATGTGAGCATCTTGTAAGGTTTTTAATGCATTCATTGATGTTGACCTTTTAAAATTTTAGCATGTTCTTCATCATATCGTGGATAGGCAACTCGCAAAGCTTGATGAAATCGAGGAGAATGGTCAAAATGGCGATCATGAATCAATTCATGAACGATCACCGCATCAATGATTGACCAAGAGAAATGGATCAATTTTATGGCGAAGGTTAATCGTTTGGTCCGGCGAGAATTCGATCCTAGTCGCGTTGACATCGTCCTAACCCGAACATGATATGGGGTTTGGATATCGAGGGTTTTTTGCCAATCGTTGACACGCTTGATCAGCATGGTTAAGAACCATGCCTTGACAGATCGGTGCTTCATCAACGCTGTCATGGAGATAGATTCATGAATTTGAAATGTTCTTAAAACCTTCACATGATCGACCCATGCTCCCAGTAAATACATACCCTTTTCATTCCAAGAAATGGGGATGTTTTGGATACGGGCAATGAGTTTTTCTCCATGCAAATGAAGTTGCTTTTCAATCCACGACAGTGGTGTTTTTTTTGGTGATGATACAAAAAACACATCGTTTTTAAAACGTAAGATGGTACGTTTTTTAGCCCGATGTGTCACAAAGACAGGATACGTTTTTTGGTTGATAACAACAGTCATGACTACGCTTTAAATTTTGAAGCGTGTAAAGCTTGTAAGCTAGTAGGCGTAAATTGCAGTAGGTATTTTTCCATTAATTGGGTGGTGAGTTCAACATCTTTTAAATGAACCATCGAGGTATGAGAATGATAATACCTGCATGGGATGGAAATGGTCATGGTCACAACCCCTGAAAACGCTTTATGCATTTCTCCGGCGTCAGATCCACCGACTGGCATCACATCATATGTAAAAGGAATTTTATTGGCGATGGCAACCCGTTCCACATCTTCAACCAACCCACGATGGGCAATGACGCTGGCATCAAGAATCGACAATGCCACACCTTGACCCAAACGAGTATCCTGTTTAGGTGCACCGGGTAAATCATTCGACAACGTTACGTCTAGGGCAAATCCAACATCGGGTTTAGCTTTGAAAGTTGAAGTTTTTGCACCTCTTAACCCAACTTCTTCTTGGACCGTGAATGCAGCAATAATGGTTGCTTCGGTTTGGACATCTTTTAATCGGCGCATTAATTCTATCAGCACGCCACAACTAACGCGATTATCCCAGGCCTTGCCCATGACAACATCGGTATCATTCATGATCATGGCATCGGTATGTGGGGTCACCATATCGCCGATGCGAATGCCAAGAGACTCGATATCTTTCTTAGAAGAAATGCCTAAATCCATATACATATCTTTTAACTCAATCACTCGATTGCGTGCGTCTTGACTCATGCCATGTGGCGGACGAGCGCCAATAATGCCTTGAAATGTTTTCCCTTGTCTGGTGGTAATGGTCATGACTTGGGCTAACAAAACATGCGACCACCATCCTCCAATGGGAGTTAAGCGAATCATGCCTGAATCTTCAATTTGTGAAATCAAAAAACCGACTTCATCCATATGGGCAGCAAGCATGACGGTTAACTTGGGGTTTTTTCCTTTTTTAATCGCCAGTAAAGAACCCAATCCGTCGTATTGAATGTCATCGACAAAAGGTTTCACCTTTTTTTCTATGAATGCCGCAACTGGATGTTCAAAACCAGAAACACCATTGAGTTCAGATAATTGTTTTAATAACGGCCACCAGATTGTCTTCATCATTATTCTCCTTCATTAATAAGCATTTTTTTGCCGGGTATAATTAACACCAAGCTTTTTAAAGTAAGCTTCAACGACTTCTTCGGAAGTAAAGCCTAAAAGCGGGATGAGATTTAAATAAGATTGAAACGACTTTTCTAAGGCTTTCACCGTGAATGCTTTTGAAAGATCACTGATTGCCTGAAAGACATCAATGGTTGCCTGGGTTAATGTCTTTGAAAGGTGGGCAATCTCATAGTGATGTTGACTGGATTGAACTTCAATCGACAAGGATAATAAAAAATGTAATCCATCCGCATATTCATCAAGGATGATTGGTTTTTCCGCACTCGGTTTTTTCGACCAAAATTTAAAGGTTTTGGTTTCATTGATCATTTCCCCAACCTCAACCAATAGAGCAAGCAAACGTTTTTCTCTAGTTGAAGCGTAGCTCACTTGGTGTTGTTGCTGAATATGGGCATCCAACTTTGCTTGTTCGGCAAGCATTAATTTTAAATCGATGGTCATACTAATTTCTTCAATTTCCAAATGTCATCAACATATTGTTGGATGGTTCTGTCGGTTGAAAAGAAACCAGAGCGAGCAACGTTGACAATCGCCATCGATTGCCATTGTTTTTGATTTTGATACATGTTGCCAATTTTTTCATGGGCAGCAGCATACGCATCAAAATCCTTGAGAAGAAAGTACTCATCATTACGATGCATGATTTCATCAAAAATAGGACGGAATGTATCAAGATTACCTTCTGACCAAGTTCCATCGATGAGTGAATCGATGATCGATTTTAAGTGGGGTTGTTTCGCGTACACATCCCAAACTCGATAACTACGGTTTTGATAGAGTTCATTGACTTCATCGACTTTCATGCCAAAAATAACACAATTGTTTTCGCCAACCAAGTCAGCAATTTCT
>DBCA01000096.1:5366-6432 GCA_002292805.1 Caryophanales bacterium UBA970 | reverse complement strand
CCGTTCATCATGAATTTCATGTTGCCTGTTCCAGAAGCTTCTTTACCGGAGGTTGAGATTTGCTCGGAGATATCACTGGCAGGAATCACTTTTTCAGAAATTGAAACGCCATAGTTTTCGATAAATACAACGCGTAAGAAGGCATTGACTGCAGGATCGCCATTCACGATTTTTGCCACCGAGTGAATGAGTTCAATAATTTTCTTCGCGTAGAAATAACTTGGCGCTGCTTTTGCACCAAAGATAAACGTGCGTGGAGGAATTTTAAATGAAGCATCTTGTTTCATGCGTTGATATAAATACATGATGTGGAATACATTCATCAATTGGCGTTTATAAGCATGCAATCGTTTAATTTGAACATCAAAAATGCTGTTGATATTCAGATCAACCCCTTGGTGTTTTTTAAGGAAAATTGCTAAGGCTTTTTTATTCGCTAATTTAATGTTTCCTAACTCGGTTTGTAGTTTTGCATCATCTTTGAATGGCAAGAGTTTTTCTAATTGTTTAGGTTGGGTTTTCCATCCTTCGCCAATCCGGTCACTGATGGTTTTTGCAAGGGCAGGATTGCTGTACATCATCCAGCGGCGATGGGTGATGCCATTGGTCTTGTTATTGAATCGTTGCGGATATAACTGATAAAAATCCTTGAAGGTATCTGCCTTTAAAATATCGGTATGTAAAGCGGCAACGCCATTGGTTGAGAACGTAGCAAAAATCGCAAGATTCGCCATGTACACCATGCCGTCTTTAATGATGGCCATGTTTTTTCTTGCATCTTCAGTGATGTGTTTTTGACTAAATTCAAGTTGACTGCGACGATGAATTTCTTCGATGATCATATAAATTCTTGGAAGGAGTGGTTGAATATATTGAATCGGCCATTTTTCTAAAGCCTCAATCATCACCGTGTGGTTGGTGTAGGCCATGCAGCGGGTTAATTGTGACCAGGCGGCATCCCACGTTAAATTGTGGTCATCCATCATGATTCTCATAAACTCAGGAATGGCAAGAATAGGATGGGTATCATTGAGTTGGAATACAAAATAATCCGCCACATCATCCA
>DBCA01000096.1:0-5340 GCA_002292805.1 Caryophanales bacterium UBA970 | reverse complement strand
TTAAAGCGACGATAATGAGAACCCACCACCGATTGAAGCCCAGCAGATACTAAGAAATAGTGTTGCCTTAATCGTAAGATTTTTCCTTGTTCTGTGGAATCATCTGGATATAATCCATGAGTGATTTCTTTGACAGTTTGTAAATATTCTTTGAAACTTTGATTGCTGGGAATATTTTCTTCGGTTGGTTCGGAGGACCATAATCTTAAATTGTTGGTCATCCCATTACGATACCCAATCACGGCCATATCATAAGGAACCGCTCGAACATTCAATGCATTGACCGTACGAATCGCGTATCCACCATCTGGTTTTAAATACGTTTCTGCTTGACCATAAAATTTAACGTCGACCGCGTGCTTATAATTCTTGACTTCCCAAACGTTGCCGTTTTTAAGCCAAATGTCGGGAACTTCTAATTGTTTGCCGTTGACAATTTTTTGTTTAAAAAATCCATAATCATAGCGAATGGTGTTGCCGTGACCCGGATAGCCTAAAGAGGCGATTGAATCTAAAAAGCAAGCAGCAAGCCGACCTAGACCGCCATTCCCTAATCCAGCATCCGTTTCCATGTCAATTAGTTCTTGTAAGGATAAATTTAAATCTTTTAAACCTTCTTCGACCAATTCATAAATGCCAAGATTTTGTAAATTATTTAACATTAATTTTCCAATGAGAAACTCCATAGAAAAGTAAATGAGCTGGCGTGGGTGTTTTTGATTATCAGTGGTCCTTAGTTTCTTCATGTTTTGACCAGCATAATCACGGATCATGTGGCCAATAATTTCATACCTTTCGGTGATGTGACTATCTTGAATAGTCCGGCCAAACTTTGATTCTAAACGCTCAAGAAAAATAGTTTTGAACTCTTGTTTATTTTTAAACATTAGGGTATAGACTCCTTCATTTAGCGAGTATCTTCGCTTATTTTTTTTAAAACAATGGCAGCAAATGAACCAATGGTTAACGTCAACGTATGCGGTTTTCCTTCCGGCCCTGATTGTCGCTTGGTGAGCAATGGATTTTTGTTAATCCGATGCCAACCACTATAGATTTCGTTATCTGAATTTAGGATTTCTTGATACGTTCCTGGTTCAAACACACCGATATCATAATCATTATAGTAATTACCCTTCATGTTTAAAACAATAATTATTGTGGAATGATTCACTTTTCTTTCAAAAACATAAATATTATCTTGGCGATTATCCACCATTAACCAGCGAAATCTTGCCGGGTTATGTTCTTCGACATGTAAACTTGGTTCTTGTTTATAAATCCGATTCAGATCTTTCAACAATGTCCGAACCGAATCGTGTTTTGGGTACTGAGTAAAAAACCATGGTAAAGATTTCTTTTCGCTCCATTCATCAAAAGAAGCGATCTCGTTACCCATAAAAATTAATTTCTTTCCGGGATGCATCCATTGGTAAGTGTAAAGATTACGTAAAAGCGCAAACTTTTCATCATAGTTACCCCACATTTTATTCACAATGGTGCCTTTGCCATGAACGACTTCGTCATGGGATAAAGGCAACATAAAGTTATCCGAATAAAAGTAATGCATGGAAAAGGTTAACTTATGGTGATCGTAGAATTTATAAACAAAATCCACCCCATAGTATTTAAGGGTATCGTTCATCCAGCCCATATCCCATTTATAGTCAAATCCCAAACCACCCAATTCTACAGGACGAGTCACGCCGCCAAATGACGTTGAGTCTTCGGCAATGCTCATGACGGTTGGGTGATAGGTATGAATAAATGAATTTAAATCTCGAATAAACGCAATCCCTCCAGAATTTTCTCCTTGTTGGGTATTGCCATCCCAATAAACAATATTACTCACCGCATCAATGCGAATACCATCAAGGTGAAACATCGAAATAAAATAGTTGATGCTACTAAAAAGCATGCTTCGGACAACCGGCTTACTTAAATCAAATTGGGGTGATCCCCATTGTGAGAAGGTTCTTCTTGGATCAAAATACTCATACAATTTGCTGCCATCAAACTCATGTAAGCCAAAGCCATCACTGGCAAAATGGACGACCACAAAATCTAGAATCACCCCAAGACCTACTTGATGACACCGGTCAATAAACGTCATTAATCCATTTAGGGAACCATAGCGAGAATCTACGGCATGAAATCCAGTGGTTTGATAACCCCAAGACCCATCAAAAGGGTGTTGGGTTAGGGGCATCAATTCAATGTGAGTAAAACCATGTTCTAGCACATAGGGAATCAGTTGTTCAGCCATGTCTTCATAACTAAAAAATTCTTTTTTCTCAGGTTTTTTCCAGGAACCTAAATGAACTTCATAGATGGCCATGGGTCGATCAAAATTCCGATTTCGATTGGCAAGATAGGCTTCATCATGCCATTGAAAACCTTGATAGGTTGTCACCACACTAGCCGTCAAGGGTCTTACTTCTGCTTCGAAAGCATAAGGATCTGCTTTCTGAACCACAACCCCATAGGTGTTTTTGAACTGATATTTATAGCGATCACCAAGCTTAGCGTTGGCCACAAAAGCTTCATAAATTCCCCATTCATGAACTTTTTCCATTGGATGATCTTGAGCTTTCCATAGGTTAAAATCACCAACAACAAAGACTTCAGTTGCGTTGGGTGCATAGAGACGAAAAACAAAACCAGTTAGTTTTTTTCCATCCTTGGTTTTGGTCATGGGATGGACACCAAAATACTCATAACTTTGAAAGGAACCAAAGTTGAAAAAGTGATTAATGATTTCTTTTGCAAGCATCCTAATAATTATACAACTTTTCTTTTTTTAAAATTAACTAGAAAAGTATTTCCTTATCGCGTATGTTTTCGGTATAATTCACTAGGAAAGAAATGTAAATGGTTTCATGAGTAAAATAATTGCAGTTAACGCAGGTAGTAGTAGTCTAAAGTTTAAACTTTATGACATGCCGTCAGAAACTTTAATATGTTCAGGAGCAGCTGATAGAATTGGACAATCTGTGGGTAATTTTTCATTGAATATTGGTCAAGAAAAACTATCCATCAATATCCCGATTGCAAATCATCAAGAGGGTGTTGCTCTACTGCTGAAATATCTTATCGAAAACAAAGTCATTCAATCGTTTAAAGAAATTGAAGGCGTTGGTCACCGAATTGTTCAAGGTGGAAAGTATTTCTTTAAGAGCGCAATTATTACCTCAGACGTGATTGCAAAAGTAACAGAGTTTATTCCGTTAGCACCACTTCATAACGGTCCTAACTTGATGGGGATTGAAGCTTTTCAAACCATTTTGCCTACGGTTAAAAATGTTGGTGTTTTTGATACAGCTTTTCACCAAACCATGGCCCCTCAAGATTTTTTATTCCCAATTCCTTATGAACTCTATGAAAAATATGACTTAAGACGTTATGGCTTTCACGGCACTTCCCATAAATATTTATCCTTACAAGTCCGCCAACATTATAAAGTTAAAAATAATCCTAATATCATTACGATTCATTTGGGTTCAGGAGCATCCCTTGCTGCCATTAAAGACGGCAAAGTTGTTGCCACGTCCATGGGGCTAACCCCATTAGGTGGCATCATGATGGGAACTAGAACCGGGGATATCGATCCAAGTGTTCTTCACTTTGCAGCCCTTAAAACTGGATTAACCCACGAGGCTGTTTATGAGATGTTTAACAAAAAGAGTGGTTTGCTAGGAATGTCAAAACTTTCAAGTGACTCCCGTGATTTAGAGGCAGCGGATATTCAAGGTAACGTTCAAGTTAAATTGGCCAATCAATTGTTTGTCAGACGCATTGCCGATTTTATTGGTCAGTATCATATCCGACTTGGTGGGGTGGATGTCTTGGTGTTTTCTGCCGGGATTGGTGAAAACTCAGGTTTTTATAGGCATTTAATCCTTGAAGAAGTCAAGTCAGCGCTAGGGATTGTTGAAGATCTTGAAGTGAATAAGGCGACAAGGGGAAAACTTGCAATCATTACTAAACCTGAAAGTAAAGTTGCCGCGATGGTCATTCCTGCGAATGAAGAATTAATGATTGTAAAGGATACCTATGAAATCATCAAAAAGTAAAGCCTCAAAACCAAACACGATCTATGCAGATATTTTAAATGCGATTAAAAAATATCCAAAAATTGTTGTCTTTCGTCATGTCATCCCTGATTTTGATGCCTTAGGGACTCAATGGGGTGTTGCCACCTGGATTAAAGATAATTTCCCTTCAAAACAAATCAAAGTGGTGGGTGAAGACCACCCAACGTTTACCCCTCGCTTATATCCTAAAATGCAAAAAGTAAGTCAAAAGTTTTTTGATAAAAAGACTTTATGCATTGTCGTAGACACCGCAAACATGGAACGGATTGACGATAAGCGCTTTAATCTTGGGGGCATGCTCATTAAGATTGACCACCACCCTAATTTAAATCCATACGGAGATATTTGGTTGGTTGAAACGGACACATGTGCTGCTTCCGAACTTTGGATGAAAATGGTGATGAGCTATGGTGACAAATACAAATTAACCAAAAAAGCGGCGACGTATTTGTACGCTGGGATTGCTGGCGATTCTGGTCGATTTATGTATAAATCAACAACCCCCCAAACCTTTGAAATTGCTAAAAAACTTTTAGAAACAGGCATCAATGCCCATGATGATGTTTACTTGAAAATGTATGAAAAGACCCTTGAAGATTTAAAGATTACTGCTTACCTGTTAAATCAATATAAGATTTCTCCAAAAGGCGTTGCATATTATGTGTTAACTCACCAAGAGCAAAGTGATCTTGGCATGTTATCTTCTCAAGGTAAAGACAGTGTCAATATGTTTAGCAATATCAAAGACATCCATATTTGGTGCTCGATTTCCGAAGATAAAAAAGATAACGTTTGGCGGGTCTCCATACGCAGCAAAAAAGTCACAATTAACCAAGTGGCCCAAAAATATGGCGGTGGTGGACACGCCCAAGCCAGTGGATGCAAATTGACAAAAATTGAGGAACTTCCTGAATTTATTGCAGACTTAGATAATTTGTTGAAATAATCGAAGATTTTCAATGACGAAACTGCATCAATATGCTATCATTTTTCTAATGAGGAGAAACCCTTGTTCATACCACTTCATCTCACAAGTTCTTATTCTTTTTTATCAAGTGGTTTTACCATGGACCGCCTTATTTCCGCAATCAAAGAAAAAGGTTATTCAACTGTTGGCTTAGCCGATCATCAAGTCTTATTCGGTGTTCCTGAATTCGCAACTTTAACCAAAAAACATCAAATTCAATCGATTATCGGTATTGATATTGTTTATCCGAAAATGTTGGTCACCTTTTTTGCTGTCAATGAA
>DBCA01000118.1 GCA_002292805.1 Caryophanales bacterium UBA970 | reverse complement strand
GCATAAGAAGGGAAATAACCAAACGCTCCACCAGACCAGTGGACATCTTGTAAACAACCCGTGCGATCATTTTTTGGTTTCACCCCAAGATAAGATTGATATAAATCATTCCATGCTTGTGGTAAATCCTTCACCTTTAAACTGCCATCCATTAATTTTTTTTCGATTTCATAACGAACCATCACGTGAAGACTATACGTGAGTTCATCAGATTCGGTACGAATGAGTGAAGCTTTGACTTCGTTAATTGCTTGGTAATATTCCTCAATGGAAACATCGTTAAATTGGTTAGGGAACTGTTTCTTGAGTTGAGGAAAGAAAACCTTGGTAAACGCATAAGAACGGCCAAGGACGTTTTCATAGAAACGTGATTGCGATTCATGGATGGACATCGCTGCCCCATGCCCAAGAAAGGTACCTTTTACTTTTTTCCCAATGTTTTGTTCGTAAATGCCATGACCACCTTCATGGGCCGTGGAATAAATATTAGAAACAAAGTTATTTTCGTAAATGTGGGTGGTGACGCGAACATCACTTGGGGTGATTTCACTACTGAAAGGGTGAACCGATTCTGCAAGGACACCAGCGTTGAGATCGTAACCAATAAAATCTAATAATGTTTTTGCATAGGTGATTTGTTCGTGCTTAGGAAACGCTCGCGACATAAAGTCTGTGCGAATCTTAACTTTAGATTGTTGGATTTTTTTAAGCAGGGGAACAATACGAGCTTTTAAGGTGGCAAAAAAAGCGTCTAATTTTTCAATCGTGTTACCTTCTTCATAATCATCGAGTAATTGATTATACAAAGGACCCTCGACGGTTTTGGTTAAGGTTGTAAACTTCCGGACATAGGTAAGAATCTTCTCTAAGTAAGGGGCGTAACTTTTGAAATCATCGTTATTCTTCGCTTTTTCCCAAGCGACTTGGGCTTGAGACAACAACACCGCGTAGTCTTGATAATCTTTAGGATCAATTTTTTTAAGGGCGTCGATTTGCTTTCGTTGTAAATAGACAATGCGTTTCATCTCCGGAGTTAACGCCTCTACGTTTTTTTGTAAGTCGGTCAGTAATTGATCATACGCTGGATTGTTTTGGTGATTGAAGTCTTCTAACGCCCAAAAGCCCATCGCTTCAGAACGTTCGTTGACGGCTCCTTCATTTTTCGGGGCGATCGTTTGAGCATCAAAGCTTGCCACGTTCATCACATAGTTTAACGCTTTGGTTTTTTGATAATGTTTTTCGAAAGCTTCTAATAAAGGGGCGACCGGCGTTGCAGTTGTTTTTGCCATCTTGTTTATTCCTCTGTTCAGAAATATTTTAAACCTTTACAATGAACTTAGTAAATATTATGAATACAAATGACCCATTTAAAGTATATCTTCTTCAATTTTCACCTGCGATCCAAGCTCGGTTAGCGAAGATATATGCCATCTTTGAAAAAGCTTTTCCCGAAGCTCAGTTTATATATTCTTATCAAATGCCAACGTTTAAAGAGAAAAAGAATCTAGTTCACTTTGCGGCTTACACAAACCATATTGGTATTTATCCAGGACCCCAAGGCATTCAAGCATTGCTTGATGCATTCCCAACCATTAAAACAAGCAAAGGGACGTGGTTGATTCCTCACCATCTCACGTTTCCAACCAAAGAACTTCAAGTGTTGTGTGGCTGGATTCGTTCCCAAAACCAACCATGAACTTGGCGTTCTTATGGGATGTCTTATGGTGTTCACTCAGTAGTTTTGGTGGCCCGGAAGCCCATTATGGAATTTTTTCACAAATCTTAGTGCAAAAGAAAAAGTACATCACCGAAGAAACATTGGCAGAACTGATTGGTGTCTTTTCGTTAGTACCTGGACCAAGTAGCACCCAAACCATCATGGCGATAGGTTATTTGGTTGGTGGCAAATGGTTAGCATTCTTGACCTTTATGGTGTGGGCCTTGCCTGCCATCGTCATCATGATGCTTGTCGGGTTGTTCTTTAGTTTCTTTCAAAACCAACCATTTGTTAACCAATTACTCATGATTCTTCCTTCAATAGCCGTTGCCTTTATTTTCTATGCCGGTTGGTCGTTATCCAAAAAAGTTTTGAATGCGATTGAACCAGTCATGTTATTTCTAATCGTGGCAATTCTTGGATTTTGGCTCATGCCCTTGAGTGTGTGGACCGTTCCTGCATTACTAGTCTTATCAGGTGGGGTGATGGTGTTACGTCATCCAAGTAAACAACACGTTTCTTTTTCAAAAACATCGATCTCTTGGGTTAGTCTCTTGTTGTTGTTAGGCATTGCCTTCACCAATGAAATGCTGATGCCTTGGTTAAGCGATACCTGGTTTAGTTTGTTTTATTCCTTTTATCGCTATGGCTATAGCGTCATTGGTGGCGGACAAATCGTCATTCCGTTAATGATTCAAGATTTGGTGACGCAACAAACGCTTATTTCATTACCTACTTTTTTATCTGGCTACACGATTGATCAAGTGATTCCTGGTCCGTTGTTTAGTTTTGCTGCATTTGTTGGCACACAAATTCTTGCAGGACAACCGTTGGCGTGGTTAGGTGGTTTGATGTCGGGATTCAGTATTTTTCTTCCTGGGATTCTTTTGGTGTATGTGGTGATGCCTTTATGGCAAACCTTTCAACGCGTTCCTTGGATGAAGGTTTTTCTTGGAGGGATTCGAATCGCCGCAGCAAGTTTGATCGTGGTGACTGCCGTCAACCAATTAATTGCCCTTCCTATCGATTGGCGAACAGTGTTGATGGTCACGTTGACCACGTTACTTCTGATGAGCAAAAAGATGGCTGCCCCGTGGGTGGTGTTATCGATCGTGACATTATCTTTATTATTGGTTGTGTAATTGAAAATCGAATAAAAAACAGAAAAATGTGCTTTCGCTGATTAATTTATTGATCAAAATCTAAGCAAGAATTTTTTCTTTTAACCGAAGATATAACGCCGTTTTTTCATACGACATTTGTGCTTCGCGATAATCATAACCAAAAGCACCTTTAGAAATAATGATGTTTGGTGGCATTTGCACACGTTTGAAATAAGCTTTGTTCCATAAAGATAATACCCATTCTAAATCCGTGATAAAGGTTTGAGGATTATCCAAGCCATAGTGCGACATCAGTCCTTGGATATGCTTAGGGAAACTACGATCAAGATACATTGTTAAAATTCGTTCTGGGGCTAGAGAAGGGAAACTTAGTAATTCATGAATGAGCCAATCATGATAGCCCCACTTCATCGGATCGACTTGATTGGTTTTTAATTCTGCAGATGGTTGGAATTGATAACGAGGAATGCCTTGGTCCATCGAGGCGATAAGGTTTTTTGGAATGATGACTTGGTTTGCTTGTTCGTTGATCCATAAGGCAAGGGTATTGATTTGCATCTTGGTTAAATCACCTAATGGTGCGATCGCCCCAATCGTGTCGCCATAAAGCGTGACATACCCTAAGGCGATTTCAACTTTATTCCCGTTGTTTAAGACCACACCTTTTTTCTCTGCAGCAAGGTTCATGAGGATGCTGCCGCGAACCCTGGCTTGGACATTTTCTTTGGTTAAGACATCGGCTTGTGGTTGAATGGCTAAGAATGCATCCACCATCTTTTGAATAGGGATTTCTTGGAAATGAATACCTAACGCTTTGGCAATGTCTCTGGCGTTTTGTTTGGATTGTTCACTGTTATAAGGGGTAGGTAAGGAGTAAGCATACACACGATCCTTGCCAATCACTTCGGTGAGAAGGGCGGTGGAGACAGCACTGTCGATGCCACCAGATAAACCGACAATCCAAGGGACTTTCTTGTCAAAGAGTTGTTCATCAACAAAAGAAATGCCTTGTTTCAGCATCGTGAAAAATTTCTTAGGATCTGATGGGCGAAGTTTATTGTCGCTTAAGGAGGCAATGAGAAGTTCTGGTTCTGCTTGTTCATTGGCTTGAATGATTAATTCACCCGTGGCGTTATACACCATCGAACCACCCTCAAAGAGGACAATATTTTTTCCGTTGTTATCCGCGCCAACTTTATTGACAAAGATGAAAGGAACTTTGGCATGTTTCTTGATTTGGTCTTGTCTTGATTTTTCTTTGTCTAAAGTCCAAGGAGAAGCAGAAATGTTAATCAACAGATCCACCCCTTGTTTTAAATATTCGTTTGATGGAGAAAATCCATAAGCATCATCCCACATGTCTTCACAAACTTCTAAACCAAACCGAATCATCTTACCCTTGTAATTCAAGGTTAATGGATCAAGGAAGGATTTGACTTTAAGGTTGAGTTTTTCTTCAAGTTCTCGTCCTGGTAAAAAATAACGTTGGTCATCAAACATGCGGTAATTAGGGAATAAACGTTTTGGATAAATCCCAGGAAAGACACCATTGCTTCGGGTGAGGTATTCGCCATTATAGGCGATAAAGGCAGAATTGAGTTTAGCCAATCGGGAATCGTTGTTGGTGATGGTGGGGTTCGCACCGAGGGTAAAGACGTTGCCCCAAACGATGATGATGTTTTGCGAAAGTTGTTTTATTTTTTCATTAAACGACACGGCAAAGTCGACCCAAGCATTATCTAAGAACTGATCACCGATTAAATAACCCGTGATGCAGAGTTCGGGAAAAACAATTAAATCAACCGAGGCTTGCTTGGCTTTTTCCACCATCGCTGCAAGCGTAAAAAAGTTCTTGCTGGGTTGACCAGGAATGACACGCATTTGCCCTAAGGCTATCTTGAGATCT
>DBCA01000008.1 GCA_002292805.1 Caryophanales bacterium UBA970 | reverse complement strand
TGGTCAACGTGACCCATGATCGTGACCACTGGTGCTCTTTCTTCTAAGGATTTCGCATCATCGTCCATGGAATAATCTTCGATATTTTCGGCAGCGACTAATTTTTCTTTTTTAAAATCAAGACCGTAATGTAAACAAACCAGACCAATGGTTTCATCATCAATCATGGCATTCATCGTGACCATCTTTTTATTTAAGAACAAAAATTTAACAATTTCCGCTGCTGGCTTATTTAATTTTGCTGCAAAAGCAGCAAGGGTCATTGGTTCGTTATATAAAAAAACATCGCCAGTGACTTTGGCAACTTCAGTCTTTCCGAGGTTCCCCTGGGTATTCTCTTGACGAATTTGTGGTTTGTTTTTCATCTGCGATCTCCTTTGTTTTTAGCGTTTTAGCGAGCTGTGAGTTGGTTATCGCAATCATCACGACTTGTTCTTTTTTGGTGAGTTGATTCATGGTTTTTTTATCAAGGAAGATTCGATAAGGAATGTGATAGTAATTTAATCGTTCAATCAACATTTTTTGATGAGAAAGCGAGGTATCAGATGCAATGATCGCGTAATAGACTTGTTTTCGCGATAAGGCTCTTAATGCCAATTCTCCGGTTAAATAAGCGTTGGCCTTCATCACGAAGTGAAGATGTTGTAACCAGGGATTATTCATGGAGGGCCTTTTTCAGAAGCTCGTAGAAATCTTCAGAGACTTCAACGTCGAACTGTTTTCTTAATAACTGACCTTTTATTAATCGGTCAAGTAAGGTAACATCCTTTTTGATGTAAGCACCACGGCCGTTTTGTTTGCCAGAAGGATCAATCATCAATTGGCCAAGTGGAGTGAGAACAATCCTCAGCAAGGTGGCTTTGGGTAATTGCTCACCCGTGACCAAACACCTCCGAATTGGAAGACTACTTTTCTTCTTCGTAGTATTCATCAAAGTCCTCAAGTTCGACTTCGGTTTCTTCGACCACTGGGGTGGCAACAGGGGCCACTGGTGCGGTGGTTTCATCATCATAAATCTTCATAAAATTAGCAGGGTTTAAAGATTCTGGACTTGCACCAATGGATGGGGTGAATGGTTTGTCATCTCGTTCTTTACGTTTGAATGGTTTTTTCTTTTTATCAAAGCGTTCTGGTTTTGGTGTTCTTGCTTTTTGTTGATCTAATTCTTTTTCAAGTTCTTCTAAAGTCTTGGTTGTGCGAACCACGGTAATTTTTGGGGCTTCTTGAATTGGCGTAGGTTTTTTAACCACGGGTGTGGACTCAACTGGTTTCTGCACAGAGACGATGGCTGACACTGGTTTAATGTCAGTGGATGGCGTATCAACCAAGATTTTTTCAGCAACTGGTTCATCACGCTTAGGGGCCATGACATCTTCCATGGTAAATGAATCATCATGAATACGATTCGAGGCATTGGAAGAGGTTTGTCCTTGGGTTGGATTGGGTAAAGCTTCACGTTGTCTTCTCATGTCATCTTGAGTTCTTAATGAATCAACACTTGTATACGATAATCCTTCTGCCGTGGTGGAGGTAAGATCTTTAATTTCAATCGTATAACCAGTTAATTTACTGGCAAGACGAGGATTGACTCCACGACGACCGATGGCCGTACCAAGGTTTTCATCGGCAATAATCAGCGTTGCTTTTTTGCCAGGTTCATCAAGAATAATCCCATTGACCTGAGCAGGCTTTAGCGATTCAACCAAATAGAGTGGTTTATTTTCTGTATAGGCAATGATATCAATCTTTTCTTTGTCTTTGGCGTTGCCTAATTGGGCGACAATTTTTTGAATCCGACTTCCGTTTTGTCCGATGCACGCGCCGGCTGCATCGACATTGGGATCAAGAGAATAAACAGATACTTTTGACCGTAATCCTGCTTCTCGAGCGATTTCTTTGATGATGACAGTTCCTTCATAAATTTCTGGTAATTCTTCTTCAAACAATCGTCTTAAGAACCCTTCATGAATTCGGCTGACGGCAATTTGTGCGCCTTTGGTGGTGGATTCAACATCAACCACGTAAAGTTTAATTCGATCACCAATCTTAAATGTTTCTCCAGGAATTCTCTTTGAACTTGGTAAGTACACCGAGGTCCGACCAATATTAACAATCGCAGATCGTTCGTCAATTTTTTCAACTTGACCAACAATCATCTCGCCAATTTTATCTTTATAAATTTCATAAAGAGCTGATTTTTCTGCTTCAGCAATTTTTTGCCGCAAGATTGCTTTGACCGTCATGGCCGCTGATTTTTGGAAATCTTCAGGGGATGCTTCAATTTGATACGTATCGCCAACTTGTAGCGATAAGCCAAGAGCTTTGATTTCTTCAAGAGAGATTTCTAAAAAATCATCTTCAATATTCTCGACGACAGTTTTTAATTGGAAAAGCTTAATGACGCCTTTTTTAATATCAATGTCGGCTCTGACAAGGGCATCATCAATGGACCCCAATTGTTTACGATAAGCTTTTTCTAAAGCTTCCTTCAACGCAATCATAATGGATTCTTTGGAGATTCCTTTTTCTTGCTCAATTAAGTCGATGGCTTGGATTAAGGCTTTTGTGTCGATCATATAATGGTTTTTATGTCATTGCTACCGCAAGTCGCGCGTAGTCAATATCCTTTCTTTTGATTTCAATCAATTGTTTTTTCGCTTTTATTTTGACTTCGATCCACAATCGATCAGGTTCTAGTTTCTGGAGAATTCCCTCAATCATGTTCTCCCCTTGCCATGGATGCATCAGGTGGAGATAGATGTTTCGAGTTAAGTAATTTGGTAGTTCATCAAGATGAATTGGATGTTCTACTCCAGCACTCGCCACATCAAGGATATAGCGTTCTTGGATAAAGTCTGCTTGGTCTAAGATTGGATTGATCAATCGAGTGACTTCGATGATTTCTTGTAATCCGATTCTTCCATTGGGTTTTTCAATATAGACATGGAGGAACTTTTCGCCTTGTTCTAGGGTTAATGACACTTCAAAAAGCGCTAAACCCATTTGTTCAATGGGTGGTTTGATGATTTGTTCAATCTTTTCTATTGAGGTCATGGCTCTCCTTTAATAAACAAAGAGTGGATCTCTCCACTCTCATATTAAACTTGCGAGGACTTAAGTTACCCTAAGCACATTTAATATACAACATTTTCGGGAAAATGCAAACTTTTTCAATCTACGATAATGAATTAAATGTATAATAAACCTAGTATTTATCATCACCATGAAAGAAAAGATTGGCTCTACAAAATTAAATAAAAAGAAAATTGCAATTGTTGGTGGAGGACCAGGTGGATTAGCGGCAAGTTTACTACTTGCCCACGCGGGTCATGACGTCACCATTTTTGAATCTAGAGATCGATTGGGTGGACGTTCAAGTTCGATCGATATTGGTGATTTTCATTTTGATGCTGGGCCTACCTTTTTTATTTATCGCTATATCTTAGATGCCGTATTCCAGCGCCTTGGTTTAAAACTTGAGGATTATGTTTCTTTAAAAAAGATTGAACCTTTGTATGATCTCATTTTCGGTCATAAAGTTTTTCGCCCTTATGAAAATCACGCGTTGATGATGAAAGAAATTCATCGGGTCTTTCCAGGGGAAGAAAAAGGATATCAACTTTATTTAAAAAAAGAAGCTCGTCGATTAAAAAAACTCAATCCAGTCCTAAGTATGCCGTTTTCTTCTCCATTGCAATTTTTCAATCCTAAGGTACTTCAAGCAATCGATGAGATTGATCTGACTCGGTCTTTATATCAACGTTTAAGTTCTTATTTTCATTCGGAAGACCTGATTTATTCCATGGCATTTCAGGCTAAATATTTAGGGATGTCCCCTTGGGATTGTCCTTCCTTATTCAGCATCCTCTCGTTCATGGAACATGAGTATGGCGTTTACCATATCATGGGCGGCCTTTATCATCTGAATGAAGCGATGGGCAAACTTGCCACGGAGATGGGTGTTAAGATTAAACTCAATCACCAAGTCACTAAATTCAATGTTGAAAAAAAACTCATTCGTAGTGTCAGGGTCAATCAAAAAACATTGAAGTTTGACACGGTGGTCATGAACGGTGATTTTGCCAAGACAATTCCCCTCTTGGATAATGCTCATCGACCTAGACGTTATCAAGACAAAAAAATCAATCAACTTCAATATTCTTGCTCAACCTTTAATCTTTATCTTGGATTAGATAAAGTCTATCCGATTGCCCATCACACGATTGTGTTTTCAAAAGACTATCGCACCTACTTGCAAACCCTCACCAAACAATTAACCGTTTCCGCGGATCCATCTTTTTATATTCATAACCCAAGTCCCCTCGATCCAAGCTACGCGCCAAAAGGGCAATCGGCAATCTACGTCTTGGTGCCTGTTCCTAATTTAAAGGCGAATGTGGATTGGACAACATTGAAAGCAAAGTACATGGATGAGACCATCCAACGATTAGAAAAAGTTCCTGGCTTAAAAGATATTCGTCAACATATTATCCAACAACATGCGTTAAGTCCACTAGACTGGCAAGATCAGTATCATGTTCATCTTGGGGCAAACTTTAATTTATCTCATAAGTTTTCTCAACTCCTTTATTTACGGCCTCATAACCAATTTCAAGGCGTCAAAAATCTTTATCTTGTCGGTGGCGGAACGCATCCTGGAAGTGGGTTACCAACGATTTATCAATCCGCGATCATCGCCAGTGATTTGATTAATCAGTGAAAAAAACATCATTGGCGTTATGGCTTATTCTAGTCATTTACACGATTGTTTATGGCTTTTCTTTTGGCTTCAATAGTGAGCTACTTCCTGAATTGTTACAAGGCCAAGCCGATGGATTCTCAACGTTCTTTTTTAACTGGATGGGGCTTGTTCCAATATTTTTTTTACTGGATGCAACACTCGATAAGGATCGACCTTTGGTTTCTTGGATTCCTTTAGGTTTAAGTTTTGTTCTTGGCGCGTATGCGACATTATGGGGTTATCAACACTTATCAGGGAAGAGATTAAAGTTAACCATCATCAAGAAAACTATACTGATGCTACTACTGATTGGGAGTGGATGGTTATGGATCGATGCCATGATTCAAACTAACCCAAGTCTTTATTTCTCTCAATTTTTCCAAGATGCGTTGGTGGGGATCATGACCGTTGATTTTTTCATCTTGTATGTGTGGTCACTCGTGTTAGCGAAATCGCGATATCAAACTTGGTGGCTTGCCTTCATCCCGATGATTGGTTTTGGGTTATTGATTCTATTTGAAGATAAGTTCGTCAAACCAAGTCGTTAAGGCAGTGACCACGAGCGCTTCTTGTTGTAATCCATCAATGAAGGCAACCCCGTCACCGCGTTGGCGGCCATAATCGGCAAACTGACTGTGATTGCCACCTTCAATGATGACTTCAACGTGATTAACTGGTAAATATTGTTGATGGGCGACGTAAGTAGATTGATTGAGGACGAGATCTTCACTCCCAACAATACTGAGCACGGAAACATCGGTTGAAGAAAAATCAGCTTGTTCGGTGGTATAACTCGCAAGTAAAAATAACCCTGTGATTTCATCTACATGTTCAAATGTATAAAATGCTGCGGATGTTCCACCTAGGGAATGCCCACCGATCAACCATGTGTCAATGCTAGGATGTTGACTCATCACTTGATCAGCAAGGCTGATTTGTGTGATGGCAAGATGAAATAAAGGTGAGGTCACAAACACTGAATACTGGGTTGACATCGCTAACGCTTTGGCAAACCTGGCATAAGCTTTAGGGTGAACTAAACCTCCGGGATAATAGATGACGCCAACCGTGGCGTCGTCTTGAATAAACCCATAATGTTGATTGAATTCTTCAGCATTTTCATAAGCAAGCTGGGAATCAGCTTGAGGTTGATAACTGATGAGGTAAGTCGTAAAAGGAAGCACCGTTAAGATCGCTAGCACAAGAATGAAAATCTTTAGAAATCGTCTCTTTTTATTGAACGTTTTCGTCATGTTGTATAAATTCTTGCATCAATGGAAAGACCTTCGTGATCACACTGGCGCAAGCCAACGCAATGTCCATATGTTCTTGTTGGGTCCCGTGACCAGAACGCAGTTCAAGATAATGCACCCAACTTCTTAATGTCCCATTCATGTATAAGCGTGACATGGTAAGACCTTCGGGTAAGACAGACCTAGCTTGTTCTTTGGCAATCCCTTGTTGAATTGCCCAGGTGTAGGTTTCTTTGGCGAGATTGATCATCGATTGTTGCTTGACTTCCCAAGCTTGTTGAAGTGATTTTGCTTTCGACTCTTCGGTTAATTTGATGCTATTTTGCCGATTTTTCTCGTCTTGCAACCGAGCTTCTCTTGTCACAAATTCCAAGTGTTGGGTTGGATCGGCATACCGTTGAGAAAATTCTTGGAAAGAAAAAGAGCGATGACGTAGGATTTGTCGAGCAATGTCTCGAGTGGTTTCGATTTCAAGACATAATGAGACCATTTCTAACGGTGACCAATGTTTATGTTTGACTAAATAGCGAATTAATTTATCAGATGTCGACATGTTCATTTGATTGGTAGGATTGGATACACGTGCGCAAAAGGCAATAAGTTCCTGGGCGTTGGTTAGGCCTTCTACTTTTAAATTCTCGGTTGGTTGCGAGTAAGAGATCAATTTAACCTTCATGCTTCTATCCTCTAACTCGTTATTATAGCGACTTCACCTTTGATTGAAAATAAAAAATTCCCGAACCGGGAATCTTGATGGTGCCCCCTGCCAGAATCGAACTGACAATAAGTCCTTACCATGGACTCGTTATACCACTTAACTAAGGGGGCTCACGCTTTACAATCATAGAAAAGATACACGCTTTTGTCAATCCAAAAAAAGCGTGGATTTGTTCCTGGTGATAACGCGTTAATCAGATGTCTTGATGGAATAAAGATGATTGTGAACATCAATGGTAATCGGGACATTCGGCAAAATCGTGCCTTGAATTAATTGCTTGGCAATAAAAGTCTCTAGTTCTTTTTGAATATAACGCCGTAATGGTCTTGCCCCATATTCTTTGCTAAATGCTTGAAGAAGAATGTCTTTTTCAACCTCTTCTGTAAAGGAAATCAAGATTTGTTGCTTTTCTAATTGTTGTTCAAGTTGCATCAACATTTTCGCAACAATCATCCCTTGAACATCTTGGTTGAGAGGTTTAAAATATACGATTTCATCAATGCGATTTAAAAATTCAGGTTTAAAGGTGCGGTGGAGTAAATCATCCACTGAAGCCATTTGGTTGTTAAGGATAAATTCTGAACCCAAATTGGACGTCATGATGATGACGGTGTTACGAAAATCAATCAACCGGCCTTGAGAATCGGTTAACCGACCTTCATCCAAGACTTGCAGAAGCAGATTAAATACTTCAGGGTGTGCTTTTTCAATTTCATCAAAGAGAACAATGCTGTAAGGAGCTCGTCTTACTTTTTCGGTCAATTGCCCACCTTCTTCATAACCTACGTACCCAGGTGGAGAACCAATCAATCGTGAGACAGAAAACTTTTCCATGTATTCCGACATATCAATACGTATGATTTGATTGTCATGATCAAATAAGCCTTCTGCTAAACTCTTGGCAACTTCGGTTTTACCAACGCCGGTTGGACCTAAGAACATAAACGTACCAATCGGACGTTTCGCATCTTGAATCCCCGCACGTTGACGCATGATCGCGTCAGTGACTAAGGTCACGGCATCATCTTGGCCAACGACACGTTGTAACATTTTTGTCTTTAAATTTAAGATTTTATCCTTATCCCCTTGGACAATTCTACTTAACGGAATCTTGGTCATTTTTGAAACAATCTTGGCAATCTCTTCTTCGGTAACAATTTCTGATAACATCCGACCTTTTCTCGACTTGTTTTCAAAACTAGCTAATTTCTTTTCTAGTTCGGGAATCTTTCCGTATTGAAGTTCAGACGCTTTTTGATACTCTCCTTGATTAAATGCTTGATCAAGACTTAATTTTGTTTTGTGGATGAGGTCTTTTAGGTTTTTGATTTCCAACAACAAATCCTTTTCCGCTTGCCACTTTTGTTTCTTGGTTGCGTAATCCTTTTTTAAGGTTTCAAGTTCTTCAGAAATTTTTTGATAACGCGCCTTCGAGGTCTGATCCTCTTCTTTACTTAGTGCAAACTTTTCAATCTCTAATTGCCGAATGCGCCGATCGACCTCGTCCAGTTCTGTGGGCATCGATTCAATTTGGACCCTGGTCAGTGCCGAAGCTTCATCAACCAAATCGATCGCTTTGTCGGGAAGAAATCTTGAGGTTAAATAACGCTGCGATAACGTGGCAGCGGCGACGAGTGCTTCGTCGGTGATTTTGACGCCATGATGTGATTCATAGCGAGATTTAATCCCACGTAAAATCGAAATCGTATCTTCCACGGTTGGTTCTCCGACCATCAAAGGTTGAAAGCGACGTTCTAATGCTCGATCTTTTTCAATGTATTGGCGGTATTCGTTTAATGTAGTTGCTCCAATACAATCAATTTCACCTCGTGCTAAAAGAGGTTTAAGCATGTTGGAAGCATCCATCGCTCCATCCGTGCGCCCCGCACCAACAATGCTGTGAATTTCATCGATGAATAATATGATGTTGCCATCGGATTGTTTGATTTTATTTAAGACTGCTTTTAATCGTTCTTCAAATTCACCGCGAAATTTTGCACCAGCAATTAATGCCCCCATGTCCAATTCGTAAATCATTTTGTCTTTTAGAGTGGAAGGGACATCTTGCCGAAGAATGCGCTGCGCTAATCCTTCGATGATGGCTGTTTTTCCTACACCTGGTTCACCTAAAAGAATGACGTTGTTTTTATTTTTACGGGCTAAAATTTGGATGATTTTTCTTATTTCTTCATCACGACCAATGACAGGATCAATCTTGCCTTTTTTAACTTGTTCATTAATGTTTCGGCCGAATTTTTCTAAGACCTTGTCATCTTTGCTATAGTCGATCGGTAGTTCCATAAAGAACCTCCTTAGCACTCTTAACTATTAAGTGCTAATACCACTATAGAATGACTGTTGGCAAATGTCAACCTAGAGTGCTAAAAGGGAGTGTAATCCAACCTTGGTTATGAGAGAATAAAAGGCCAAAGATGATTAATGCGACCACCATGAACCCGATGATGAATAAAATGCTCAGTAAAGGCTTAGTAGAAAAAGGCACTAACTGTTTAGGGGGGACAGATTTCTTCATGATTCAATTATAACAACTTTCTTACAAAAAGAAAAAGTCGGTTACCCGACTCTGGCAATGATTGATTATTAGGATATAAAATTAGTTTTTATCGCTACGACGGACGATGGCCACGACTTCGATGATAAACCGTGATAGTTCGGTAAAGAAATTATCTTTCTTTAGATCGACCAGGGTTACATCTTCTAAGTCATAAGGGTAATACTTTGCATTTAAAGGTTTTTGTGATAACCGTTCTAGTGTGATGGTATTTTTCATGATACTTGTTCCTCCTCTTTTCCTCGGTCTACAAGATGCCAGTTCTTGAAGACGACATCAATATAAACAAGATGAAATCCAAATACAAGTTTACATGAACGAATGTAAACGCTTTCCAATTTTACTTGCTTTTGACAACGCTTACATTGTCATTTTCATTGAAAAATGAAGAAAAACGATTAAATTTTATGAATGAATGAAAGAGGTTTCAGGATTTGTAAAACTTATACGGTTGTTTAATGATGCTGAAATGTAACAAGTTTTGTTCATAAAATTGTCTTTTTAAAAGTCGAAAAGAATCTCCATACATGGTTTTAGGAATCATACAAAGCAAAGGACCTTGAAAACCTAATCCATGAATGCGAAGATGGGCGTGAGGTAAATGTTGATGAATCCATTTCATCGCATGATGTAATCGTTGGTCTTGGCCTTGAGGGATAAGGTGATAATCAAGAAGTAATTCACCATTTCTTTCACTGGCCGCAATTTGTTGATAAAACTCAGTTTCATCTTTTTTTTCTAATGCTAAGTAAGCTAATTTCGCATGCTGATTTTCTTGATAATAATAACTGAGTTTGTTGGTGGTTTTTACCCCATACATTCGAGTTAAATCAGAAAAGTCATGTTGAACTTGAAGTTGATCAAGTTCTGCCAATAATGCTTTTTGATAATGATGGGCAATGATCGTCATTTGTTCACGGATTTGTTTCACCAAAAAACTTTCTTGCATCACCTGACTCTTTATATCAATCAGCAAGCATTCATGTTCTTGAAACGTTTGAGATGTGCTTTGAAAGGTTGGTTGATTGCTAAAACCATAATCGACTAACAATGTGCCGCCCATGACCATTGTTGCCGCATCGTAAGCTTTAGGGTTTCTAATAAAAAATGTTTTTTCAAGTTGATCGACCCATTGGATGATTTGTTCGTTGCTATAAAGCTTTTCTGTCTTTGTGGCTTGGATCATCATCAGAACAATGGTTAACGCAAATGCACTGGATGAACCTAATCCAAATGGGCCCTTAAGTTCTGATTCGATGAAAACATCTAAGCCTTGTTGAAGGCCATGACCTTCTTCTTTTAATGTATGGATGATGGATTTGACCAAGCTTGTCGCTGCAACATCATCCATGAGTGATTGATTGAGATGATTTAAATCCAACGTGATCACGGGAAAACCAGAGGAAATGATACGTATGCTTTGATTTGAATTCGTGCTTACACTCGCATACAAATAACGGTTGATCGTGCTCGTTAACCTTAAGCCACCATGAAAAGAGGGATAACCTCCGAACCATTCGATGCGACCAGGAATTTGGAGGTAAGAATTTGGTAAGTGACCAAATAACAAAAGATGTTTATCAAGTAAATTTTGTTTTTGGCTTTTTGCAATCATCGCAATAAGGTTTCAATTTGTTCGATGAGCATTTCAGGTGTTGTTTTTGCATTGAATCGACCGACCACTTGGCCTTGTCGATTGATTAAAAACTTTGAGAAGTTCCATTCAATCTTTGTATCCACTTGATCTTTATTTGCTTTTCTTAAGTAGAGATATAACGGATGGGCTTTTTCACCATAGACATCAATCTTCTCAAAGGTAGTGAAAGTGGTTTTAAATTGGCGTTCACAAAACGCTTCAATGCCGGCATTATCTTCTGGGGTTTGTAAAAAACTATGACTTGGAAAATCAAGAACTTCTAATCCTTTGCTTTGATACGTTTGGTACAACGTTTGTAGGCCGTTATATTGCTTGGTGTAACCACAATGGGTTGCCGTATTCACAATCAGCAAAACTTTGCCTTTAAACTTTGATAAAGGGATATTGACACCCTTGATCGACTTCGCCGAAAAATCATAAACGTTCATGTTAAAACCCTCCTAAGGTTTGATACAAATGGGTAAGACTTTGCCCATGTAGGTAGATTGGTACTGGATAAAAAGGTGATATTTCCTGCTGAGCGCGTTTCACCATCAATGGAATATCTTCTTTCTTGATAATGCCTGGAAGGATGTTGGTGATGTGCATCGCGGAGAGATGATGATTCAACCATTCTTTCAACGCTTTTGCTTTGACAACCGACGGTGCATCGATGCTAGTGAGGGACAACCAATCTGCCATCGTTGCAAGTTTGTGGTGAATCGATTTGCCATAAAGTTCTAGCACATGAGGCAAGATGATTGCGTTTGCAAGCCCATGTGGAACTTGATAAAACCCTCCAAGGGTGTGGGCAACGGCATGGACATATCCCACATAAGACCGAGTGAAGGCTAATCCAGCTTGATAACTAGCTTCTAACATCCCTCGTCTGGATGGTTCATCTTGAGGATGTTGATAACTATGGATTAAATGTTGGTGGATAAGTTGCAAAGCTTTTTTAGACGCTGCCTTTGAAAATGGGGTGACGCTATTGCCTAGATAAGCTTCTATCGCATGGGTCATGGCATCCATGCCCGTGGTTGCAGTTAATTGTGGCGGTAATCCCATGGTCAATGCCGAATCCAAGATCGCGTAGGGAGGAACTAAAACAGGATCACCAATCCCATATTTTTCCTTGGTTTTAGGGTTAGAAACCACCACAGCAACCGTTGCTTCTGAGCCAGTGCCTGCGGTCGTCGGGACCATGATCATCAAGGGTGGTTTTTTCCTAACTTTTAATAAGCCTCTTAGTTGATGAACTTTTTTTCCGCTAGCCACCAAAGCAGCAGCCCCTTTGGCACAATCCATCGCCGATCCACCACCGACACCAATGATCGCTTGGCATTGATGTTTAAGGTAACTAGTTTTTGCTTCTTCTAAATTGACAATGGTGGGGTTGACTTGTGTATCTTGGTATATAAAAAATTCAATCTTTTGTTGGTTAAATAAAGTCATTAATGGATCAATGATTTTTAGTTGAATGATGTTTTGATCGGTCACCAATAGAATACGATTCAGCTGATGATAGTGGAGAATATCAATGATTTTATGAAATATTTTATGACCGAGATAAACCTTAGGTTCAGGAATGCGGATAATTTTTGCAACCAATCGCATCAAGCTTTGGACTGAGCGATCATACACATGAATCATATTATCGAGAAAACTCATCGAAAATTGGGGATAAAGCTTTTCCCTCATGCATATTTTCAATGACCCTAGCTAACAGAGGGGCAACAGAAATCACTTTGATGTTTCCTTGCGAGACGCGGTCAATGGTATCGGTAATAAAGAATGAATCAATCGGTGCTTGTTGAATTCTTTCAAAAGCATTCGCAGAAAATACCGCATGGGTTGCACAAACAAGAATCATCTTAGCCCCAGATTTTTTTAACATTTCAGTAGCGCCGAGTAAAGTATTACCCGTATCGACAATATCATCAACAATCACCGCAATTTTTCCATCGACATCACCAATCAAATTAATACTCTCTGCAAGATTTGGTTTGGGTCGACGTTTATCGATGATCCCAATGCTAGCATGACGAAACATTTCCGCAAAGTTGCGAGCTCTTGTCACTGATCCATGGTCGGGAGAAACAATGACTAAATCCTCTTCACCAAGTTTATTTTTGGTTAATAATTGTTTAATTTCTTTTGCAAACAAGTGATATGGAGAAATATTGTCGAATGGAATCGAGAAAAATCCTTGAATTTGCATCGTATGAATGTCAACACTCATGACCCGATTCACCCCAGCGGCAAGAAGCAAATCTGCCACCAAACGAGCCGTAATCGGTTCACGACTGCGAGCAACCCGATCTTGTCTGGCATATCCAAAGTATGGAATAACAGCAATGATTTCTTTAGCAGATGATCGTTTAAGAGAGTCGATAAAGACCATTAATTCCATTAAATTTTCTGAAGCAGGTTTACTCGTGCTTTGAATGATATAAATACTGTGATTTCGAACCGTTTCAAGTGGTTTTACTAGGATTTCTCCATCAGCAAATTTGGTAATTTCAACAGGACTTAATGGGACTTTTAGTGCCTGAGAAATGGCTAAACCTAGTTGTTTAGAACCACTTAAAGCAAATAATTTTAATTGATTTTGCATAAAAACCTCATAACTATTTTACCATTAAATTTTTGATGAATTGTAAATTCTTATTTAGGTGGGAAGTTTGACTTAATTATGATATTTTATAAAGGTATGGAAAAAGCCACTTCAGTTAGGCAAATACCATTTAAGATTCTTTATCAAGCTTTCGTTGTTTTTTTCATTGTAGCAACTGCTTTATTCTCACTTTATTTTCTCAACTTTACACCCTTATCATGGCCTTTAGGTTGGTTATTAGGATCCTTGATAGGTTCCATGAATTATTTATTTATTATTTTTCAAGCCAATCGTTTAGCATTGGGTGTTCAACATAAAATTAAGTCGGGTGCGAGCCCATTGTACATGGTATCTCGACTTGGTTTGTTTGCCATAGGCTTACTTGCCTCGATATTTATTAGGGTAAATGATATCGAAATCTTTAATATCTTCACTATCTTTCTTGCCTATTTAGTCATTAGTGCAATAATCTT
>DBCA01000112.1 GCA_002292805.1 Caryophanales bacterium UBA970 | reverse complement strand
GGAATATCTTCAAATCGATCATAACTTCCAAAGGTTGTAATGAGGTATTTCTTCAGTCCTTTTTCTTCAAGCATTGCCCGCACCGCAACACGATCAGTTGCCCGAATCACCAAGGGATCTTGAGGGAAAACAAAATGTCTGAGATATTGAAGTTTTTCCGTGTAAAGTTTCGGTTTTGTTAAATTCAGCTTCTTCCCGGTGATGAATCGATATTGCCAATGAAGGTAAGTCACCGGCAGAAAACGAATCATGAACCAACGCATAGGATAAAAAAGGATCCTGATGAATTGGCTGAAGGCGTTCTTGGTGGTCATGCCTCCATTATACCGAATGGGCTATAATGAAGGTTAATATGAGAATTTTAGTGGTATCCCAGTATTATCACCCGGAAAGCTTTGCCATCACCAATTTGTGCGAGGGGCTTGTTCGTTTGGGCCATCATGTCCAAGTGGTGACGAGTAAACCTCAGTATGGATTTGGGCAAATTCCTAAGGATTATCAAAAGATTACCGATGAAATCGTCAGTGGCGTGAACATTCACCGTGTCCATACGTATCCAAGACGTCGTTCTTGGTTAAGCGTCATTCGAAATTATGTGACGTTTTATCGTTCAGCACTAAAAGATATCATGCATTTAAGCGGGCGCTACGATGTGGTGATGTCAGTGTCCTTATCACCCCTGATGAGCATTGCCCCAGCCATTCGGTATGCAAAAGCCAACCATATCCCTCACTTACTTTATGCGGTTGATGTTTGGCCAGAATCCGTCTTGGTCAGTAAGGTTCTTCGAAAAGATGGTTTGCTCTATCGGTGGTTGACGTCATGGAGTCATTCGCTATACCGTCAGGTGGATCAAATCCTTGTGGGATCACCAAGTTATCAACCCCATTTTCGTAAGTTATTGGGCAAAGAACACGTCATTGAAGACGCGATGGTTCAACCAGCGTTAATCGAACACGTTGGTCAAGAAAGTATTCAATATGGTGAAGGTTTTCATGTGGTTTACGCTGGAAACTTTGGCGTGATTCAACAGTTAGATAGTTTAATCAAAGCATGGGCATCGACCCCTGCAAGCATGCATTTGCATTGCATCGGCTCTGGGAATCAGGGCCAACGTCTGCAGCAACTCGTCAAACAATTATCCTTGGTAGACCGGATTCACTTTTATGCCCACCAAACCCCTGAAAATCTTGGGAAATTTCTCATTGATGCCGATGCCTTTTATGTCGGTTTACAAACCCCTGGCATCGTTGGGAAAACCATCCCTCATAAACTCATTCAATATTTACCCTTTGGCCAACCGATCATCGCTTATTTACAAGGCGATGGGCTTGCCTTGGTGAAAGCTTTGCCCCCAACGTTTTTACTCGCTGCTGGGATGAAAAACTTATCTGCCTTACTCACGAAATTAAAAAAACTAACTGACAAAGAACGAGAAAAAATAAAAACCCAACATCAAACGTATTATCAAGAACATTTTTCAACTACCATCGCTGCCAAAACCTTGGAACGTCACTTCAAAGCATTGATCCAAGTCACCAAGTCATAACCTATTTTTTCTTTTCCAAACGATGTAAGGGCTAGATTTTTTGCTTTGTTTGCCTTGGTTTGCGCCAAGCCATAATCGGCTGATAAAAATCGTTTCAAGGCAATCCTGATGCCATCGACACTGCTATCGTCAATGTAATGAATATAATCATTGAATTGGGCTTCAATAAACGGATGACGGGTGGTCAGGGTTGGGGCACCGCTACTGATGTAGTCCAATACTTTCGAAGGAATGGCGACGTTATCTAAGGCTTCATCCAAGGGGCGTGGATTGACATTGACGTAGGCTCCCGCTTGGTATTTTCGAGTTAAGGTTGGATTGAGAAAACCTAGGAATTTAATCTGACGATGTTGTTGACTAAGTTGTTCAATTCGTTGAGAGACTGGACCAAATCCTGCCATCAATAAATCAATATTCTTTGGTTTTAGTTGCAGATAAGCATGAATAAGGGTTTCCACGCCATAGCGTTCATACAAAGCCCCTGAGAAGAAAATATACGGTCGATCATGCTGTTTTGCACCTTCCATCGCATCGACGATACAAGGCAAGATCCATTGTGGTTTTTTGAAATGATTAAATTCGTTTAATAAGGTTTCCGTGATCCCGATGTAAGCATGATGTTGACGATGCAGACGATACCAACTCCGGATATGTTGAGGACGAAGGTTGGAAATTTGTTTTGGACTATCGGTGAAGATGCCAATGGTTTGGATGCGCGGATGATGTTGATAACGTGAGGCGATTGATCCTGCTAAGCGGCTATTGCCATCGATGAGTAGCATGATATTCTCCGTGGATTGACGTATCGTCTTTTTCAAGTATCGATGAATTTGAAAAGATAAAGACATTGGTCTTAACCACCTTTGATTAAGAAACGGAAACTGAATATACATCGTTTGTCCTAAGCGATAAATGTTTTCTGGCATGAATAATTTCGAACTTGTTTTTTTAACAGGAGGCAAACTTAACACTTGCAAGGTTTGCTCATTGCTAACGCCTTCAATCAAGCGCGTTAAAAACAATTGGTGACTTGGGTTGATGACTTNNGACTTCGCCAGCATCCAACCATTGTTGAAAAATAATTGGTGGTAAGACACTACCAATCAGGATGAGTTTAGCCATGAAGATGTCCTAAGAAAAAATCAACATGGGTCTTAACCATTGCTTCAATGGTTTGACTCTTTGCAATGGTTTGACTCGCGGATGAAGGTTGAATCAAGAGAAGTTGGTGAAGCATTTTAGGTAAGCGGTGAATGTCTAGAAGTGAAAGTAAATATCCATTCACACCAGACTGAATCAATACCTTGGCAGCGGTGACTTTATCAGAGGCAAGCACGGGTATTCCTTGGGATAGTGCTTCATTGACCACATGACCATAGATATCTTCTTTGCTCATTAAAATAAACCCATCACTTGATCGTAGATAAGAAAGAATTAAGTTCTTCGGTTGAAAGGAGGTTAAGTGAATGTTCTTCAATTGATATCGCTTAATCAGTCTACGATAATGCCCCTCTTGCTTCCCTTCACCAATCAACATCAAATGCATGGACGAAGGCACACTGCGCCACGCGTGGATCAAGGCGCTAAAGTTTTTTCGCGGGATAAATTCGCCAATCGCCATGAAGATTTTTCCTTCAAGTGGTAAACCAATCACTCTCCGCAGCGATAACTTGTCTTGAGATGATAAAGGCTGAGTTAAGAGTTCGTTGTCAAACACGGTGCTATAAGGATAGTGGACAATCTTGTCGATGGTGGCCCCATAATAAATCAAGTAATCATCAATCAATTTAGTTGGAGAAAAAAATCCAACCGCTTTGGAAATAAGCCTTTTTTTCAATTGGAATTTTAAGAAAGATTCTTTACGAATCATCCCGCCATTGACATAGATGTAATAAGGAATACGGTGACGTTGTAAGTAGAGGATGGTGATGATTTCGGTCAAGGAGGAATATCCATTCATGACCACATAATCATAGGGATGGGTTTTTAAATGAGCAATCACCTCAAGGCTAACATGGTTTTCTTTTCCAAGCGGAAAACCTTTTAAGAATCGATGCTTAAATTGATAACGATTTGAATCCACATATTGCATTCGTTGATATCTTCCTAGTTTTCTTTCAAAGAACACGGTTAAATCCACGTGTTGAGAAAGACCGTTAAAAAGATTAACTTTGTAAGGGGCAGGATGACTAAACAGGAAAAACACCGATTTCATAACCATTAGTATACTAAAAACCAAATCTTTCATCGAATTTAGTAAGATAGATGTAAGATGAACCACACATGGGATGACTTCTTTGCTAAAGAAAAACAATTACCATATTTTATTCATCTAGAGACCTTCCTTAAACGTGCTCATGGAGAACAGAAGATTTATCCTCCTCAAGAAAAGATGTTTCGTGCGTTTGAATTATGTCCGTTATCATCACTGAAAGTGGTGATCATTGGTCAAGATCCTTATCATCAACCAGGTCAGGCCAACGGATTAGCTTTTTCTGTTCATCCTGGGGTGAAGCTACCACCAAGTTTAAAAAATATTTACAAAGAAATCGAATCTGATCTATCCGTCAAAATGGACTACACGCAAGGGGATTTATCTTATTTAGCCACGCAAGGCGTGTTGATGATCAATAGTCTTTTGTCTGTGGAAGAAGGTAAACCGTTGTCCCATCAGCATCTTGGGTATGATATCTTCTTTCAACATTTGATGACGTTGATTGGTTCGTTATCTCAACCCATTGTTTTTCTGCTCTGGGGGAGTCACGCCAAGCAATATCAATCCTTGATCAATTCTCGTCATCATCTTTTGTTTGCCCATCATCCTTCTCCCTTAGCTGCCAATCGCGGTGGATGGTTTGGTTGCAAACACTTTTCATTAACCAATCAATGGTTAACTCTGCAAGGGTTAACCCCCATTCAATGGTCTAACAAGTTGTCATCAAATTTGATATATTAAATCAAACGGGAGCTAAGATTGCTTGGCTGAGAGGGTGTGCCTATCACACCGACCGTACCTGATCTAGGTAATGCTAGCGTAGGAAAGTAACAATCTTTGTTATCCTTGCTAGCCAAGGATTTTTTATTTAAAGGAGGACATAAAATGAAAAATCTTCGGCTGAATATTCGTCAAATGGCGTTGATGGGCATGTTGGTTGCCATCAGTATTGTTTTGGATGCTGTCTTTAAGTTTTATCAGCAAGCCAATGGCGGTTCGATTAATTTAGCGATGGTTGGGTTGGTGGTGATTGCCTTGTCGTTTGGCTGGTGGCAAACCTGGTTAGCCACCACGATTATCTTTGGATTACTAACCGCTTTTTTGGATGGATATATCGCTGTCTATGTATTTGATTACTTCCTCGCATTAAGTGGATTTGTGATCATTGCGTTGATGAGAAAAACGATTATTGCCAGCAATGAACTCAAGGGATTATTCACCTTAACTTGGACCTTTGTGGTCGCATTTATGTGGCGATTACTCATGCATGTCATCTCCGGGGTTGTTAATTTTGGGTTTGATTGGTCGGCAAGTTTGGCATATAACCTCACGTATTTGTTACCATCTTTTTTCCTTAGCTTTGCCATCATCTTAACGCTTTATTTTTCAAGTTTAACAACGATGATTCGCAAATTAACCCTTGATAAAATGATATAATATGGCTTGAAAAAGAGGTTCGTGTGTCGTTAAAAAGTTCCTGGTTAAAAATTCAAAGTTATAAACATGATGGATCCTTGCATCGCTGCTGGGAACGCAACTATGTTCTTTTAGACGATGACGATTATTTTGTGACTGCCAATCATAAAACCAAAGTGACGGAAGCAAATGGAAGACGCTGGTTTTCAAAAGAACCGGCGATTTCTTTTTTTAGTAAACATGATTGGTTTAATGTGATTGGGATGATCAAAGATCGCGGGGTTGTGTTTTATATTAATGTGGCCTCACCCACCTTAGTGGATAAGGGCATCTTAAAATACATTGATTATGATTTGGATTACAAACTGTTTCCCGATGGTTACATCATGAGTTTGGATGAACGTGAGTTTGAAAAACATAGTGTCCGCTACCAATACCCGGACGAGTTAAAACAAGTCTTAATCCAATCTGCAGGCAAACTCTTTAAAAAACTTCAAGATCGTGAATACCCTTTTCAAATGCATCGTATTCAAGAGTTATACCAACAATTCATTAAAGAGAAGAAATTTTTATTCTAATGAAACAAATG